>JANLYK010000416.1:0-6610 GCA_031365595.1 Chloroflexota bacterium
GCGACGAGGATCCCCGATGACCTCGATCGCCTACGTCGACGCATCCGCACTGGTCAAGCTTGTGTTGGCCGAGCCCGAATCGGTCGACATGGTGCGGTGGTACGTCGAGAGCGAGCGGGTGTCGACGAGCCTTGTCGGAATAATCGAGACACGTCGAGCCGTGGCTCGACGCCCCCACGATCCGATCGACCTCGAGCGCGTGCTCAGCGGAATCGAGGTCGTCGGCATCAACGCCAGGCTGGCGGACCGTGCCGCCGGGATTGCGCCGGCGACGCTGCGGACGCTCGACGCCATCCATCTGGCGACTGCGTTGGGCATGGGCTCAACGCTGGCTTCGTTCGTTACGTACGACGATCGCCTGGCCGAGGCCGCCCGGGCGCTCGGTCTGCCAGTGGTCTCGCCCGCCTGACGGACAGCCATTGCCGGGGTGATCGGCGGTCGCTAGGATCGCGGCCATGGCCCGCCTCCAGGCGAAGAGTCTCGCGACGCCGGACGAGGTCCGGTCCTTCCAGAACGGCCGGGTCGACATCTTCGACCTCGGCGACATCGTCGTCGGGCGGATGGTCTTCGAGCCGGGTTGGCACTGGTCCGAGCAGGTCAAGGCGATCGCCGGCACGGATCTGTGCGAGTACCACCACATCGGAGTGGCCCTGTCCGGTCGGTTCCACGTCGTGATGGCGGACGGGACCGAAAGCGAGATCGGTCCCCAGACCGCCTTTGAGATCCCACCAGGTCACGATGCCTGGGTGGTGGGCGACGAGGCATTCGTGACCCTCGACTTCGCGGGGATGCGGACATTCGGCGTGCCGGCCGAGGCGACCGGCGAACGGGTTCTCGCGACGATCCTCTTCACCGACGTCGTGGACTCGACCGCGATGGCCGAGAAGATCGGCGACAACCGCTGGCGCAAGCTCATCTCCGATCACAACGATCGGGCCCGCTTCCAGTTCGCGACCTTCCGCGGCCGCGAGATCAAGCAGACCGGCGATGGGTTCCTCGTCCTGTTCGACGGCACGGCCCGGGCGATCCGCTGCGCCGCGGCCATTCGCGACAGCGTCGCCGAGCTTGGTCTCCAGATCCGGGCCGGTCTCCACACCGGCGAGGTTGAGCTGGTCCCGAACGACATCCGCGGCGTCGCCGTCCACACGGCGGCCCGGATCCTCGCCCTGGCGGCGCCCGGCGAGATCCTCGTGTCGAGCACGACGTACGAGCTCATGGCAGGAGCCGGCATTCCGTTCCTCGATCGCGGCAACCACGAGCTCAAGGGGCTGACCGGCGTCCGGTCCCTGTTCGCGGTCGGCGACTCGGCCCCGCGCTGAGTCCGACGACTCAGACGACGGCCCGGCCGAGACGGGGTGCGGCCCGCCCGTCACTCCGGACGGGCCGCGGGCGGGATCAGGCCCCGGGCGCGCGATACGAGGGGTGCTTCGCCACGGCAGCGTCCACGTCGGCCGCGCTCAGGAGGACCGTCGTCCGGATGGACGCGGCGCCGGTGGCGCCGACCGTCGCCGCGATCGCCGCGGCCGCGATGGCGTCCGGCAGCTCGGCGACGATGAAGATGTCGTCGTCCCCGAGCGCCCAATAGCAGGACTCGATGCTCCCGCCGACGCTCGCGGCGAGGGCATCGATCGCGGCCCTGCGACCGGTACCGCCGTCCTTGAGGACGCCCTGGATGCCGGCCTGGGTATAGGACGCGCGGATCAGGTACTTGCCCATGGGTGATCCCTCCTCGGTGGTCGACGTTGGAAACGCCGTGGACGGCCCATCGTGGCAGGCGCGCGTTCGTGCCGCGTGGCTGTTCCGTTCCGGTCAACCGGCGGTCGGGATCCCCGGTGGCTGCCAGGCGTTCGCGTCCCACTCGGCATCGGGCTTGGCGAGCTCGGTCACGAGGTCGTCGAGGCCGGTCTCGAGCCCGTCGACCACCTGCTGCTCGACCCCGGGCATCGTCTTGAGGGCGACCCCGAGCAGCATGTTGGCGGCGAAGCCCTGGGGCTTGATCTCGAGCGCGAGCGCGAGGTTCGTCCGCGTCCCGCCGGCTGTCGGCGTGAGGTCCGCAGCCGCCTCTCCCCGGATCCGGCCCTGGGTCGTCCGGAGCTCGATCCGGCTCGGACTCCGGTCGAAGATCTCGACGGTGACCGGGCCGCTGAACCCGAGGACGGTCGCGGCCTGGGTCCCTGGCTCGATGGGCGGCGTCTCGTCGCGCAGGCGGGCCGCGAGCTCGAGGAGGCGGGCGTGGACGACGTCCGGCCGCTGGTCGACGATCCGGCTCGCACGATGGCCGAGGTCCGCCATCAGTCGATCGTGATCCGGCCGTCTGGGCCGATCGGGAACGAGGGGTTGTAACAGACTTCCCAGGCATGGCCGTCCGGGTCCGCGAAGTAGCCGCCGTACCCGTACGGCAGCTCCGTGCCGGGCTTGAGGACGGTGCCCCCGGCGGCGACGGCCTCATCCAGCGCCGCGTCCACGGCCTCCGCCGACTCGATGTTGATCGCCAGGGTGATCCCACCGAACGAGCCGCGGGTCGGCTCGACCAGGTTGGCGTCCGCGGCGAGGTCGTGCCAGCCAAAGATCCCGAGGTAGCTGTCGGCGGTCCGGAACCAGGCGATCTCGGCCATCGACGGCGAGCAGCGCGTCCAGCCGAGGGCCTCGTAGAAGCGGACCGAGCGGGCGACGTCGGCGACGCCGAGCGTGGCGATGCTGAGGCGCGCAGGAATGGTCATCTGCCCAGTCTACGACCGAGGGCGGCGCGAGCCGGATCTTCCCGGCGGTCAGCCGCGCGGTCGAGGGTGACCCGGGGTTCGGGTCACTTCTGGCTCGGCCGCGCTTGGCGCGGCGCGGACAGGTGGTAGGTCACGCTCGCTCGACCCACAATTGACCCTGCATGCGGGTCAGAACGCTCGACCTCAGCCCGCTCCGACCGGCGCGTCGACCTTCTCGATCCGGATGGCGGTTGCCTTGAACTCGGCCGTGCCGGATTTCGGGTCGGTCGCGTCGATCGTGAGCAGGTTCGTAGCGACATCGTCCTGGAAGTGGAGGGTCATGAAGGTGAGCCCGGGCCGGAGCGACTCGTCGACCCGGATCGGGACCTCCACCTGGCCGCGCCTCGAGACCACCCGAACCCGCTCGCCCTCGGCGAAGCCGTAGGCGGCGGCGTCCTCGGGTGAGATGTCCAGGGACTCGCCGCGCCGGAGCGGGGACGTGTAGCCGCCGGTCTGGACGCCGGTGTTGTACGAATCGAGGCGGCGACCGGTCGTGAGCCGGATCGGTTAGTCATCCGACAGCTTGTCGACCGGCGGGTCGTGGTCGACCGCCTGGAACGGAACGCGGTTGCCCGGCACCGGGTCCTCCCACAGGCGGCTGTGGAGGAACAGCTCGCCCGGGTGGTTCTCGTCGTAGCAGGGCCACTGGATCCCGCCGAGCTCTTCGAGCCGCTCGTAGGACATGCCGGCGTGGACCGGCGACAGCGCCCGGACCTCGTTCCAGGCGTCCTCGGCCGACGTCCAGCCCCAGTCGGCGCCCATCCGGCGGGCGATCTCCTCGATGATCCACAGGTCGTCGCGGGCCTCGCCCGGCGGCTCGAGCGCCTTGCGCACGCGCTGGACGCGGCGCTCGGAGTTCGTGACCGTGCCGTCGCTCTCGGCCCACGACGCCGCGGCCGGCAGGACGACGTCAGCAAGCTCGGCGGTCGCGGTCAGGAAGATGTCCTGGACGACGAGGAAGTCGCGCGTCGCGAGGAGGTGCTTTGCCTTCTTCTGGTCGGCCTCGGACTGGACCGGGTTCTCGCCGATGACGTACACCGCCTGGAGCTCGCTCCGCTCCATTGCCTCGAACATGCCGGAAAGATGCCAGCCGCGCTTGGGCGGGACGGTCACGCCCCAGCGCTCGTCGAACTTGGCCCGGAGCTCGTCGTTCTCCACGTGCTGGAAGCCCGGCAGCCGGTCCGGCAGGGCGCCCATGTCACCGCCGCCCTGGACGTTGTTCTGGCCACGGAGCGGGTTCACGCCGCTCCCCCAGCGCCCGACATGGCCGCACAGCAGGACGAGGTCGATCAGGGCCACCACGTTGTCGACCGCGTTGTGGTGCTCGGTGATCCCGAGGGTCCAGCAGATCATCGCCTTGTCGGCCGTGGCGAAGGCGTGGGCGAGCTCGCGGATCGCCTCGGTCGGGACGCCCGTCTCGCGCTCGGCGTAGTCGAGGGTGTAGCTCTCGACCTTGGCCTTGTACGCCTGGTAGTCGCTCGTCGCCCGGTCGATGAACTCCTGGTTCTGGAGGCCCGCCGCGATGATCTCGCGGCCGATCGCGTTGGCCAGCGCGATGTCCGAGCCGACGTCGAGGCCGAGCCAGGTATCCGCCCATTCGGCGCTGCTCGTCCGGCGCGGGTCGACCGCGTACAGCCGGGCGCCGTTGCGGACGCCGCGCAGGAGGTGATGGAAGAAGATCGGATGCGTCTCGCGGGCGTTGCTGCCCCACAGGACGATCAGGTCGGTCTCTTCGACCTCACGGTATGAACTTGTGCCACCACCGGCACCGAACACGGTCGCCAGACCGGCGACGCTCGGGGCGTGTCAGGTCCGGTTGCAGCTGTCGATGTTGTTGCTGCCCAGCACGGATCGGCTGAACTTCTGGGCCGCGAAGTTGACCTCGTTGGTCGCCTTCGAGCACGAGAAGACGCCGAAGGTCGTGGGCCCGTGAGCGGCCTTCGCCGCCCCGAAGCCCGCGACCACCCTGGTCAGGGCCTCGTCCCAGCTCGCCGGGCGCAACGGGGCGTCTTTCGAGTCGCGGACGAGAGGCTGGGTGAGTCGAACGTAGTCCTTCGGCACGGGTGCCTCCTGCGGATCG
This sequence comes from Chloroflexota bacterium, assembly GCA_031365595.1. Lineage (GTDB taxonomy): Bacteria > Chloroflexota > Limnocylindria > Limnocylindrales > CSP1-4 > CF-46. Next base: position 4,840 of record JANLYK010000416.1, read on the forward strand.
ACGACCCCTCGAGTGTAGCGCCGGGGAGGCCTGCGGGCGATGATGGCGGATCATGGTCCCGCTCACCGGTCGAGATGTGGAACGCGGCCTCATCGCTGCGGCGATCGACCGCGCCCGGAACGGCGAAACGGCCGGCCTGGTCCTCGCCGGGCCGGCGGGAGCGGGCAAGAGCCGCCTGCTGCGCGACGTTCCCGCCGGACCGCTCCGCCGCCTGGACATCGTGGGATACGAGCCGGAGAGCGCGATCCAGTTCGCAGCGATCGGCGGGTTGCTGGAGCAGTTGGGCGCCGGCAACCTCCGCACCGCCGCGTCGAGCGGCGACGCCGGCACCTCATCCGAGCCGTTGCGCGTGTTCGAGTCCGTGTTTGCGGCGATCGCCGCCGGCGGTCCGACCGTGCTCGTGGTCGACGACCTGCAGTGGCTGGACTCGTCGTCGGCGGCCCTTCTCCACTATCTCGTCCGCGGGTCCATGGCGTCGCGCCCGGCCATGGCCCTCGTCGTGGCCACGCGGCCCGGACCGGATGCTGCGCCCCGCATCGAGGCGCTCGAGCGCCTGTTCAGTGATCGAGGGGAACTCGTCGTCCGGGAACTTGACCCGCTGACCGAGGCCGAATCGGTCGCCCTCGTGCGGGCAGCCGCGCCCGGCCTGACCGATGACGCCGCGATGCGCATCTGGAAGCGGGTCGGTGGGTCGCCCTACTGGCTGCTGGCGCTGGCGCGGGCGCCCGACGAGGAGCCCGCCCTGCTGCTGCGCTCGCGACTCGACCGCATCTCGCAGGATGCGGCGACGGCCCTCGGCGTCCTCGCGGTCGCGGGCCGGCCGATCCAGAGACCGACCGCGGGCCGAGTCCTCGGCTGGCCCGAGGGCCGATTCGACGGGGTGGTGCGCGATCTCGTGCGGGCAGGGCTGATCCGCGATGACCTGGACGGCCTGCGGCCGATCCACGATCTGGTCCGCGAGGCGGTTGCGGCCGACCTGCCCGACCGCACGCGGCGGGCGCATCACTCACGGCTGGCCGAGATCCTTGAGGCCGAGGCTCGGGGCGACTTGGCGGACCTTGCGGTTGCCCTCGACCATCGGATCGCGGCCGGTGAGCAGGCGGTCGAGCTCGGGCTGCGCGTCGCGTCGGCACCGGGCCGGCGTCTGCTCGGCGTGGACGGGCTCGGCGTGCTCGATCGGGTGATCGACTCGTCCGGACCCTCGGCGCCGGGCCGGGATCGCCTGCGTCTGGAGGTTGCCCGGCTCGCGTCCGAGCTGGGCGCATCCCTGATTGCCTTTGCACGCTGGCGCGAGCTGGCCGAGGACGGTCCGCTCGACGGACGGTTGAGTGCACGACTCGCGGCGGCGAACGAGGCGTACCGGCTAGGCCGGGCGGATGACATGCACGCCTTGATCGGCGACCTGGACGCGAGCGACGACGACCTCACCGCGCTGGAAGCGCGGACGCTCCAGGCGCAGAGCCTGCTCTGGCTCGAGTTGCGGTTCGCCGACGGGCGGGCCCGCGCTGCCGACGTCATCGTCCGCGCCCGCGCGCTGGCGAACGATCTCACCGGCGACGAGCCCGAGGACCATCGGCGACGTGTCGGTGAGGCCCACCGCGCGGCTCTGAAGCTCGCCTTCGACGCCGCGATGCAGGCCGAGCAGTGGCAGGAGCAGTTCGTGATCGCCACCGAGCTCGTCGAGGTATCGCGGGGCGTGGGTGGCCGGGCCCACGTCGAAGCCCTCCTGTTCGACGGCATGGCCCATCGCTACATCGGCGATCGGCAGACC
>JANLYK010000390.1:0-12035 GCA_031365595.1 Chloroflexota bacterium
CTCTCTCGCCATCGTGTGCGGCCGCGGTCCAGGCAGCGATCGTGCTTGCCCGACGAGCACGTCGGGTGATCAGCGTCGATGTCAATTATCGGCAACGCCTGTGGGGGGAAGCCGAGGCGCGTGCCGCCCTGCTTCCGATCGTAGCCCGGGCGGATGTGGTGATCGCAGGGCCTGACGAGGCGTCGCTGCTGATCGGTCGCCCCGGAACCGACGACCTGCCTCGGCTGGCCAGTGCCCTGCGGACATTGGGCCCGGGGATTGCCGTCGTAAAGGCTGGGGCGGACGGCGCCGTGGCGGTGGGCCATGACGGTGAGGTCGTGGTCTGCCCGTCGCTGTCGGTGCCGACGGTCGTCGATCCCATCGGGGCCGGGGATGCGTTCACGGCGGGATTGTTGGCCGCCATCCTCGAGGGCCAGTCGCTCGGCGAGGCACTCCGCTGGGGCAATGCCTGTGGCGCGGCCGCCGTGGCCGTGGACGGTGATATGGCCGGCCTGCCAACCCGCGAGGAACTGGGACGCCTGCTGTCGGGAGCATCCGGGGACATCGTGCGTTGACGGGGCGTGCGTTGACCCGGGACCCTGGTCCGACGACCCCGCTCCGACCCACGTGAAGGCCCCGCGGAGAGCGACCGCGAGAGACGTCGCGACGAGAGCGGGGGTGTCCACCTCCACGGCGTCGCGGGCGCTGTCGGGCACGGGCTACGTATCGAAAGGGGCGCGACTACGTGTCCGCGCTGCAGCGGTCGCCATCGGCTACGTCCCGGACGCGCACGCCAGGACCCTTCGAGTGGGCTTCGGTCGCGACGTCGGAGTGATGGTCACGACCCTTCGCAACTCGTTCTACTCGGAGCTGGCGACCTCGATCGAGGCTGCTCTTCACGCCCTCGACTTCAACATGATCCTCGCCACCGACAACGGCGACGAGGACGAACAACTCGAGGCCATTGATCGACTGTTGTCGATGCGCGTCGCCGGAATCATCCTCACTCCTGTGTCGGCGACGGCCGTCGAGCGAGTCTGGCGCAACGGGATCCGGGTGGTGCAGGTCGATCGGACCGTGGGTCGCCGGAGGACTGACGCGGTCCTCAGCGCCAATGAGGATGGCGCCTACGAAGCGACATCGCATGTCCTGGATCGAGGCCACCGCCACGTCGCGATGCTGATCGACGAGATCAAGTGGACGACCGGGCGCGGTCGCCTGAAAGGCTTTCAACGAGCCCATCACGATCGAGGCCTGGTCATCGCCGACGGCCTCGTGATGTTGGGCTCGGCCGACGTGGAGGTGGCGACTCGACAGGTCGGGCACCTGCTCGACGAGCACCCCGAGCTGACCGGCATCGTCGCGGCGAACGGATTGATGGCAGAGGCTGCCTTCCGGGAGCTGCAGCTGCGTGGGCTTTCGCTGCCGATCGAGATGTCGCTTGTGGCCTACGACGACGTGCCCTGGATGTCGATGGTCCAGCCGCAGATCACGACGATTTCTCAACACACCGACCGGATGGGTCGGGCGTGCGCCGAGTTGTTGCTCCAGGGTCTGGGCGAGCCGGACGCGTGGCGCCCTCGGACGAGATCGATTCGACCGGACCTGATCGTGCGCGGGTCGGTCCACTCCATCCCGGTCTCGAAATGAAGGCCGGATCAGATCCCGACCGATCCTGGTCCGTGCCCCGAAACGGGTTTCCGGTTGTGGTCGGCCGTGACGCGATGACAGTCGCCGAGCTGCGCGCCAGCCGGGTGAATGTGGTTCGCGGCGAGGTCGTCCTGCCCGTACTCGTCATCAACGAGGCCGCCCTGGCCAACAACCTGCGCGTGATGGCGGAGTTCACCAGCGGTCACCGTGCGCGGCTCGCTCCGCACGGCAAGACGATCGTGGCAATCGGACTGTTCGACCGCCAGCTTGGTGCAGGGGCCTGGGGGATCACGACGGCCAACGTCGTGCAGGCCCGCTGCGCCGAGCTTGCGGGGGCACGCCACGTCATGATCGCGAACGAGGTCGTGGGTCTGGCCGAGATCGACTGGCTCGCGGGTACGCTCCGCGAAGGACGCCCGGCTGTTCTGGTCCAGGTCGATTCGCCCGACGGGGTTGCGCGCCTCGATGACCGACTTGCCCATGCAGGCGCCACCGGCCGGATCGAGGTCCTGCTCGAGGTCGGCCATGCCGGCGGTCGAGCCGGTGTTCGCACCCCCGCCAACGCGTTGTCCACGGTCCGCGCCGTCGCGAAGACGCGTCACCTGTCACTGGCCGGGGTCACCACCTACGAGGGAGTCGTGGGTCACGACCGTCGAGTAGCCACGCTCGGCCGAGTCGACGATCACCTTGCGCGCGTCAGGCGGACGACCGAGCAGCTGGTGGACCGAGGCGTCTTCGATCATCGGGACCGGATCATCGTCAGCGCCGGTGGGACCCGCTTCGTTGACCGGGTCGTCACTGGACTGGCGCCGGACAGTTGGGGACACTCTCCGGTCGACCTCGTCGTGCGAGCTGGCTCATATCTGACCTACGGTCACGGGGCTGGACCCGACGACTCGCCGTTCGCCGGTCCGGGCGCGCCAGGGCTGCTGCAACCCGTGCTGCAGCTGTGGGCGGAGGTCCTGTCGCTGCCAGAACCCGGCCTCGCGATCGTCGGGGTTGGCAAACGCAACGTCGGCGATCGTCCCCAGGATCTTGTGGCGACGCGCGTCGTGTCTGGACCGGGCGAGCCGTTGCCTGCCGGAACGGACATGACCGTGACCTCGCTCGACGACCAGCACGCCTACCTGCGCCATCCGCGGACCGACCTGCGAGTGGGCGACCGGATCGGGTTCGGACTCCGGTATCCAACGAGCCTAGATCGCTGGCGGCTCGTTCCCGTGACCGACGACGACGGTTGGATCACCGGCGCCATCGAGACGTCCTTTCCGTAGGCACCTGGCGGCTCCTTCCATCGCATTCCTTGACAGACCACTGCCCGGCGCTGTTTGATGCAACAATATGGTATCGATACCACATCCTCCGCTCGAAGCCGGCGCGAGCCGGCGCGTCCTCGTCCTCGGGCTCGACATCGGCGGCACCAAGTTGGCTGCAGGGGTCGTCCGAGCCGGTGGCGAACTGCTGTCGCTCGTGCGTGCCCCGACGCCCGACCCAACTGGCCCGTGGCAGGCGGGCGTGTCCGAGTTGATCCGGCTGGGTCGCCATGCGATCCACGTGGCCGACGTGGAAGTCGACGACCTTGCCGCGATCGGCATCGGAAGCGGCGGTCCCCTGGATTCAGCAAACGGGATCGTGATGCGGCCGCCCAACCTGCACGGCTGGGATGACGTGCCCGTCGTGCGGCTCCTTGAGGCCGAATTCGGTCGTCCCGTCTTCCTCGAGAACGATGCGAACGCCGGTGTCCTCGCATCGCACCGCTGGGGCGCCTGGGCCGGTACACCGAACCTCGTCTACATCACGATCTCGACCGGCATCGGTGGGGGCATCGTGATCGACGGCCGATTGCTGCGAGGTGCCACCGGCAACGGCGGCGAGATCGGACACACCATGATCAGCTGGGGCGGTCGCCCGTGCGACTGTGGCCAGCGCGGCTGCGTTGAGGCCTATGCCTCCGGGACGTCGATCGCTCGACGTGCTGCGGAGGCGGTTCGAGGGGGTCGGGGGTCGTCGTTGGCCAGCCTCCGCTCTGTCACCGCGGCCGATGTCGCAGCCGCGGCGGCCCACGGCGACCCGCTGGCGGCGGAGATCTGGGACGAGACGACCGCGATCCTGGGATCCGTGGTGACGTCGGTCGTGAATCTCTTTGAACCCAATGCCGTGATCCTCGGTGGGGGCGTGACCGAGGCAGGGGATCAGCTCCTCGAACCGGTCCGGACCGCGGCGAGAGCGATCGGAATGTCTCGCGCGGGCCGCACCACGGCGGTCGCCATCACCGAGCACGGACGGGCGATCGGCGTCCTCGGCTCGGCGGCGGTTGCGTTCGATCGTCTCGGGATCGGGGCGATGGCCCGATGACCGGCTCGACGCCCATCACGCTGGCCGATCTGGAAGGTGCACTCGAGAGCCACGTCAGTCTCGCCGTCATGAGCCGCGACCTCCTGCCTGCCGTCCATGTGGTCGGGAGCCTCCTGTGCACGGCGTTCAGCACTGGGCGTCGTGTTTACACGTTCGGCAACGGGGGAAGCGCGGCAGAGGCTCAACACCTGGTCGCGGAGCTTATCGGGCGCTATCGCGGCACACGACGTGCCCTGCCTGCCATGTCACTGGCGACCGATCCGTCGGTCGTGACCTGCATCGGCAACGACTTCGACTTCGATCAGGTGTTCGCCCGGCAGGTCTCGGCGCTGGTCAGCCCGGGCGATGTGGTGATCGCGTTCTCCACGAGCGGGCGCTCGCCCAACGTGGTGAACGGCCTGGCAATGGCCCGTCGACGCGGAGCGGTCACCGTGCTGTTCGGCGCCGGCGATGGCGCGGATGCCGCCGCCCACGTCGACCTTCCGCTCCTGGTCTCGTCTGACGACACCGCTCGGGTTCAGGAGATGCACCTCCTCCTTCTCCACCTCGTGAGTGACGTCGTGGACGGCTGGGTCGTGCAGGGTCCGAGCGACACAGCGATAGCTGCCGAACCCGGCGGACGCATCCAGCCCGTAGGCGATGGGCTGGATCTATCGCCGCGATCCACGCGCGGACCTCCGGCAGGGCCGTCACCCCCGTCGGACAGCCAACGAGCAGCGAACCCCCCAAACGCACTGAAAGGGTAAGAAGATGGCCCCGAAGCCCAGTCGACGATCGATCCTGATCACTCTCCTTGCGGCCACGTTGTCGGCTTGCAGCGGCAGCGCGGCTCCCGCCACTGGTGCCCCGTCCACGCTGCCAACTGCTGCGGCTACCGCGTCGAACGGAAGCAGCGTGGCCCCATCGGCGGTCGCGAGCGCTTCGGGCTCGGTCGTCTGGTGGGTCCCCAGCCCGGACACGATCCCGGGGACCTCGGAGCAGATCGCGGCGCACTGCAGCGAGGCCACCGGGATCCATGTCGACCTTCAGCTGACGCCATGGGACGGCTACTCCACCAAGATCACGACCGCCATCACCAGCGGCCAGGTCCCGGACATCGCCGTGATCGGAAACACGGACGCACCGACGTTCGCGAACACCGGCGCGCTGCTTGGCTGGGACGACGCAAGTCTCGCGGCGATCGGCGGCCCCGACCAGTTCGTCGGCCAGTCCCTGTCAGCTTATGTTCCGGCCGGGCAGGCGCCGCCCTCGCTTCCATTCATCGCCGGCGCCTGGCTCCTCCAGTACAACAGGGAACTGTTCCAGAAGGCCGGGATCGCGGGCCCGCCCAGGACCTGGGCCGAGTTCTACTCGACTGCCAAGAAGCTCAGCGATCCAGCCAAGGATCAATACGGCGTGGCGATTGCCGGTGGCACCCCTGGTGTCATGAGTACCTGGGCCTGGATCATCGCCCAGCAGAACGGCGTGCCGTACTACACGGCTGACGGACAGCCGGCGGTCAACAGCCCGGCCATGGTCAAGGCGATGACGGAGATCGCCTCGTGGGTCTATCCCGATCAAATCATGTCGCCGACATCGGTGGCCGACAACTCGAACGGTGACAACGCCCTGTTCGCCAGTGGCAAGGCCGCCATGGATCTCACCCAGAACCCGCAGGCGGCGATCGATCATCCTGACAAGTACGGGATCGGTCTGATCCCGTTGCCCGACCCCCTGCCCGCGGGGGGCAAGCCGATCATGTCGCACCTCTCCGGCCTGAACCTCGTCGTGTTCAAGGACGCCCCGAATCCCGCCGGGGCCCTCGTCGTCACGAAGTGCCTGCTGGACCCCACGTCGCAGGTCATCGAGGCCAAGGGCAATGTCGGTCTGCCGGTCACGACGACGGGTCTTCTGGACCCTTACTTCCAGACCGAGTCCATGCAGGCGTATGGCCAGATCCTGGCAAACTCTGCCCCCACCCCGACCGAGCCCACGAGCGGGCCCTTGCTCCAGGGCGTGGGCGATGCCCTGGTCAAGCTCTACCAGACCAGCGCAGCGACGAAGGCAGTCGATCCAGTCGAAGTCGAGCGCCTGCTCCAGACCGTCGTCGAGACGGTGAAGGCCGGCGGCTGAGCGTCCACCCACCGCTGTCCCTGTAAGACCGCCGGAGCGTCACGTTTCGACTCGATCCGCAGTCGCCCCCGGAGGACCGCCTGACGAGCTTCTCGTCGGCGGTCCTTCGCGACCCGGGCCGGGATCCCGCGGAGCCCGTCGGCACGGGCGCCTTGTCCGGCGAGCTCTGCCCTACGCGCTGATGGCTCCGGCCATCGTCCTCATCGTCCTCGTCCAGGCGATCCCGATGATCGCGGCGGTGGCGATGAGCGTCCTGCGCCTCAACCAGTTCACGATCCGTGATTGGCTTCACGCCCCGTTCGTCGGGCCGGACAACTACGCGGTCGTGTTGGGGTCCTGGAACGTCATCTCGCAGGCTCTCCTGCGGTCGTTTGCCATCACCCTCGGCTACACAGCAGTCATCGTCGTTGCGTCCTGCATCCTGGGGATGCTGGCCGCGGTCTTTCTCGCCGACGAGATGCGCGGCCGGCGCTTCCTTGGCAGCATCTTCATGCTGGCGTTCGCGCTGCCGTCCTTCTGTGCGGCGATCCTGTGGACCTTCATGTTCCAGCCGCACGGCGCGGTGAATACCGTCCTCGGCGAGAACCTCGGCCTGATCCCGCGCGACACCTTCTGGTTCGCGGGTGACAAGGCCTTCTGGTCGATGTGCATCAACACGCTGTGGCGAACGTGGCCCTTCGCGTTCCTCATGCTGCTGCCAGCCGTCCAGGGCATTCCCCACGAGCTGACCGAGGCGGCCCGCGTCGACGGCGCATCCCGCTGGCGCGAATTTCGGTCAATCACCCTGCCGAGCGTGTCCAGGATCACGCTGCTCGTCGCGTTGATCATCTCCTTCTGGACATTCAACGACTTCACGACCCCATTCATCATGTTCAGCACGGCCGCCCCCGATTCGGCCGACGTCCTGTCCCTGGTGATCTACCGGATCTCGTTCGTGAACCTGAACTTCGGCCTCGGCTCGGCCCTGTCGCTCCTGATGGTGTCGTTCCTCATCGGGTTCTCCATCCTGTACATCCGCCTCCTGCGGGTCGACATCGGAGGGCTGGACGGATGAGGGCGAGCCGTTCCTACAGGCTAGTCCGAGGCGTCGTCCTCGCCGGGCTGACAGCATTCGCGCTCTTCCCGCTGTACACGATGGTCCTGGCCTCGATCACGCCGTCGATCCAGGTCCAACTTGGGTTCGCATGGCTGCCGACCGACCTGACGCTGACTCCCTACATCGAGATGTGGCACACGATCGACCTGCTTCGCTTCCTGGTGAACAGCACCCTCGTGTCGCTCGCGACGACCGTCCTCTCGGTGGTGGTCGGCCTGCTCGCGAGCTACGCCATCGTTCGCCATCGGTTCGTCGGCAAAGGCACGGTCCTCCATGCCGTAATGATCACCCAGACCTTTCCCGGGGTCCTGTTCCTGCTGCCCCTGTTCATCCTGTACGTCTCGATCGCGCGCGCCACCGGCCTGACCCTGGTCGGCAGCTACGCCGGCCTCGTGCTCACCTACCTCTCCTTCTCGCTGCCGTTCACGATCTGGCTCCTCGTCGGCTACCTTGCGAGCGTGAGCAGGGACACAGAGGAGGCGGCAATGACCGACGGCTGCGGCCGGCTCGAGGCGTTCCTTCGGATCAGCCTGCGAATGGCTCTGCCGGGCGTCCTGGCCGTCGCCGTCTTCACCTTCATCAGCGCCTGGAGCGAGGTTCTGTTCGCGTCGGTCCTGAGCAACGAGCAGACACGGACCCTGCCGATCGGTTTTCAACTGTTCAAGAATGGCCACGGAACGGTCCAGTGGAACCAGCTCATGGCCGCGTCGCTCACGATCAGCGTCCCGGTGGTCGTCGTCTTCCTGTGGCTCCAGCGGTACTTCGTGCGCGGCCTCACGTCCGGCTCGGACCGATGACCCGATCAGGCCCGAAGCCTCGAACGATCGCAGGTGACCTGACGTGAGCTTCTCGGGGTTGCGCGACAAGGTGGCTCTCGTGACCGGCGGCGCGTCGGGGATCGGCGCCGCGTCGGCGGCCCGACTCGCAGCCGAAGGGGCCACGGTCTTCGTGGCCGACATCGACGACGCCGCCGCGGCAGAGGTGGCCGACCGGATCGCCGGCGAGGGCGGGAGCGCCCGTGCCGTCCATCTCGACGTGGCCTCGGCAACCGACTGGGCGGTCGTGGCCGAGCGAGTGGTCCACGTGCACGGGCGCCTCGACATCCTTCACAGCAACGCATTCCTCGAGGTCAAGGGGCCGGCCCACGAACTCGATCCCGCCGATTGGGAGCGTCAGCTCGCCGTGTCGCTGACGGGCACGTACCTGGGGATGCGCGCATTCGCACCTCTTCTGCTCGCGGCCGGGGGCGCCGTCGTCCTCACGTCATCGGTTCACGCGTTCGCCGGGTTCGCCGGTCGGCCCGCGTACGCCGCCGCGAAGGGCGGCCTCGTGGCGCTGGGCCGGCAGCTTGCGGTCGAGTACGGACCGGCCGTTCGCGTGAACACCGTCGTTCCGGGCTCGATCCTGACCCCGGCGTGGGACCCCGTGACGGAAGCGGACCTCGTCCGACACGCTGCCGGAATCATCGTCGGGCGACTTGGCCGACCGGACGAGGTGGCCTCAGCGGTGGCCTTCCTGGCCTCGTCGGACGCCTCGTACATCACGGGCACCACCCTGGTCGTCGATGGCGGCTGGAGCGCCTTCAAGACCTCGTGACCGCCGATCCGGACTCGCTGCCGACGGTCTGGTCCGACGATCGGCTCGAGCTAGGGGAAGGAGCCCGCTGGTACGACGGGCAGCTGTACGTGGTCGATCTGCTCGCCGGGCGCCTTCTGATGGGAGGATCTGGCGATCGACCCGGCCTCCAGCTGGTTCTCGACGTCGGGCAACCTCTGGCTGCCGCGGCGCAACGGCGGGGCCACCCGGGTTCGTGGGTTCTTGCGACCGGCACGGGCCTCGCGGTCGTGGATGGGGCGGGCAGGCTGGAGTGGCTCGGGAAACCCGAGGAAGGCAACCGGGCGTCCGCGCGAATGAACGACGGATCGGTCGATGGGCGAGGCCGATTCTGGGTGGGGAGCAAGTCCGACGAGGTCGGAGCGGGGTCCCTGTATCGTCTCGGGGCAGACGGCGGGATCGTCCGGATTCTGGACGGCCTGACGATCGCGAATGGACCAGCGTTCAGCCCGGACGGGCGGTGGATGTACCTGGCCGACAGCGCAGCGGGTTCCGTCGACCGGTTCTCGATCCGCGACGATGGCGAGCTTGGTGAGCGCGAGCCATTCGTCCGCCTGGCGGCGGCGAGCGGGCCGCCGGATGGGGCGACCGGGTCGCCCGACGGCATGACAGTCGATGTCGAGGGCCACCTGTGGCTGGCGGTCTGGGGGGGTGGCGCGGTCCATCGCTATCGACCGGACGGGTCACTCGCCGCGGTCCTCCGTGTGCCGGCGACTCAGCCGACGAGCGTCTGCCTCGGCGGCCCGGACGGACACCGCCTGTTCATCACCTCGGCGCATGTCGGCCTGTCCGGGCCATCGCCGTTCGATGGCGCGCTGTTCAGCACGATCGCACCAGCCCCCGGCCAGCCGGCCGTGGCGACCATCCTGTCGTGACGTCGTCCCCGGGAACCATCCGAGAGGCCGTTCGTCGTCATTTCACGATGACCTACGCGCCGGGCACGGGCCACATCGCCCAGGCGCGCGACGCCAGGATCGCGCCGGATGGCGATCGCGTGGCGTTCACTGCGACAATCGTCGACGACCTGGATGCAGGAGCGACGTCGGACATTGCCCTGGTCGTCGACGGTTCCGTCCGGATCCTGACAACCGGAACCGGGGCCGATCGCGATCCGCGCTGGTCACCCGATGGGCGCGCGATCGCGTTTCTGTCCGACCGCGATCGGAGCGGGCTGCCGCAGCTGGTCCTGCTCGATGCGTCCTCCGATTGGGCCCTGTCCGGGCTCCGCCGCACGCCGCACGTGGACGGGGTGGTCGAGTCGCTCGAGTGGGGACCGGACGGTCGATTCATCCTCCTGTGTGTCGCAGACGCGGGGGCGGACCTGGGTGACGTCGCCGGCCCGGGCGAACCCCACCCGGCCGAACCCCACCCGGCCGAACGCATCGGGACGACTGATCCGGTTCCCGAGTCGGAGGTCGCGGGCGATCGCGATCGAGCGCAAGCGCGCTGGGAGCCGACCGTCCGCGACAGCGGTAGCGATCGGCGCTCGCGCGGGGTCTGGATCGTGGACCTCGCTGGTGACACGGTTCGGCGGTTGACGTCGCCGGCGCTCACCGTCTGGGAAGCGACCTGGCGGGATTCGACCTCGGTCGTGGCGATCGCCTCGGATCGCGCCGGAGAAGGTGCCTGGTTCGGTGCGGACCTCCGCCAGATCGATCTCGCCACCGGCGAATCCCGATCGCTTCATCGGCCTCCGTTCCAGATCGGCAAGCCGTCGTGCTCACCGTCCGGCCGCCATGTCGCGTTCATCAGCGGCCTGTGCAGCGACCGCGGCAACGTGCCCGGCGACATCGTCATTCTGGACATCGCGACGGGCAGCGAGCGACGCCTCGATGCTGCTGCCACGGACGTGACCGACATCGGCTGGCTGGACGATGAGCGACTCGGGTTCATCGGCCTGCGCGAGCTTGAGACGGTCGCAGGCGTCGCCAGCACTGCGAGGCCGTCGGCCGGTGCGCTCGAGACATGGCGTTCGACATCGAGCTGCGGGCGTCACGTCGCACGGGCCTCGTTCAATCGGCTTGGTCAGATGGCCGTCGTGAACGACAGCTACACCGCATACGCCGCCGTGACGGTCGTCGATCGGAACGGCGCTCGGGTCGTGGCTCCTCTGGCCCCGGCCAGAATCGATGACCTGATTCTCGACGGCGGCGCCATCGAGGAGGTGGCCTGGGAGGCGCCCGACGGAACGCGAATCAGCGGTTGGCTCTGCCGGCCGGCCGGCGCCGGCCCCTTCCCGTTGATCTTGATGGTCCACGGCGGTCCAGTCGGGGCCACGACCAACGCGTGGACGATGGGCAACGACACCACCCGGCTGCACGTGAGCCGCGGCCATGCCGTGCTCCACCCGAATCCTCGCGGCAGCCACGGCCGCGGGCAGGCATTCGTTCAGCAGGTTCTGGGCGATATGGGTGGCGCAGACGCCGAAGATCTCCTGTCGGGCGTCGACGCGATGATCGCCCACGGGATCGCGGACGCGAACCGCCTGGCGGTCGTCGGCACCAGCTACGGCGGCTTCATGGCCAACCTGCTCCCGACGCGTACCAACCGGTTCGCGGCGGCGGTCGCCATGTCACCCGTCACGGACTGGGACAGCTTCCGGTCCACGAGCAACATCCCGGAATTCGCCACCCTCTTCCTGAGCGGCGCCGTGGATGGCATCGTCGGCGAAGCTGGGCACATGCGCAGCCCACTCGCCGCAGCCGCACGATGTCGGACTCCAACCCTTGAGGTCGGCGGCCAGCGCGACCTGTGCACTCCGTTCGAACAGGCGGCGCGGTTCTACGATGCCCTGTGCCTCGAAGGTACACGCGCCCGGCTGGTCGGCTATCCCGAGGCGGGGCATGGGGTGCAGCACGTCCCGGCCCTGATGGATCTCTCGATTCGCGTCCTGGAATGGCTTGACTGGCACCTCGCCGAGGACCGGCACCTCCCCGGACCGACCGATGAATTCGGCCTCGTCGGGCGGTGTGAAACGTGACATCCTGACCGCTGCATTTCTTGAGGGAGACACATGACCCACGTTGTCACTGCGGAAGACGTCGCGCTGAACCTGTCGCCGCGGGCGAAGCTCGAGATCCTCGGCGCGATCCTGCTCGCGATGTTCCTGTTCGCGCTCGACCAGACCGTGGTCGGCGTGGACTGCCCAAGATCGTGACCGATCTCAATGGCAACGACCTCTACACCTGGGCCGTCACGGTGTACCTGCTGACGGCCACGATCAGCGGCC
>JANLYK010000486.1:0-2128 GCA_031365595.1 Chloroflexota bacterium
CGGCCGGCGTGCATCGCGTCTCGAAGGCGTCGCGACGACCAGCCGGGGCGTCGATCGGACGGCGGATCCGGGCCGCGTTCCAGGCGTCAGAGGGGGCGGCGAGGCACCCCGAGTCCACCCCGGGCGTGGTCATGAAGGGTCAACCGCCCAGCGCCCGCTTCGCGCCGTCATCGGCCCGCATCCTGTCAGAGGAGCCACCCGGGCCGGCCGCGCGCCGCGCAACGGAAGTGAACGCGACCTCCGCCGCCCCGCCGCGTTCGATCGATACGCCAAGGGTTCGACCGACTGCGGCAGGGTTGGCCACGGTCCTGACCTTCGGCGTGATCGGACTGGTCGCGATTGCGGCAGCAATGGCTACGGGCTTGCCTCGCGACGCCGTCACGGACGATGGCGCCGGGCCTCAGGCGACCGTCTCGCCTGGACCGAGCGTCGGCGGGCGTCCATCGGCCTCCAGCTCGCCGCGCTGACCGACCCGTGCAGGCACCGGATACCGCCCTGGGCCAGTGGGCCAGCCCGGCGACGGTCCGAAGGCCTCTGCTATACTCCGCGCGCTTTGTCAGGACGCCCATGATCGAGCCCGGTCGAGCCGGGGCATACCTCGCCCTCTTCGGTGAAATCGGCCTCATTCTCCTGGTCACGACCCTGGCAGGCGTGCTCGCCGGATACTGGCTGGACCAGCAACTCGGGACGCTTCCCGTGGTCGTGCTGATCGGGCTCCTGGCGGGAATGGGAATGGGAGCGCTCGCCGTTCGGCGATTGATCAACCGGTTCCTGGCCACCTTCGACGACTGATCCCCAGCGCGAGACCAGCGACACGGCGCAAGCCGCGAGGCGCGCACCTCCAGGAGCACACTTGACCGACCGACCCGACCGCGATCGGCACACCGACGCCGAGCGGAGGATGCAGGAGGCCCTCGGGCCCGACCTCGCCAGCGACGCCGTCGGCGCCGCAGGTGCGGTCACGCAGCCGGCCACGAGCATTCGCAAGCCGCTGATCCTGATCATCCTCGCGATCGTCGCCCTGACGGTCGTCAGCTTCATCGTGAGTCCGCCGCTCGGCGTCAACGCCGAGGGCGAGTCGGACCCGTCCGTGCCGTTCTCGTACCCGGCCGACGCCATCAAGGCCAACTTCGAGCTTCCGGCGCCGCACGTCGTGTGGCCGGTCGACCATCATCGTCCGGAGGGGATCGCGGTCTTCGACGTCTCGATCCCGTCGACGCTCTTCACCGGCTGGATCGTCATGGCCGTGATCATCCTCGTGGCCTTCTTCCTGTCGCGCTCCATCCGGCTCGTGCCGTCAGGGCGCCAGAACGCGCTCGAGTACGCCTACGAGGGCCTCGCCAACTTCGCGACCTCACTCGGCGGCCCGCAGGCCCGACGCTACGTCCCGCTGTTCGTCACGTTCTTCCTGTACATCCTGCTCAGCAACTGGAGCGGACTCCTGCCCGGCGTCGGCCGGACCCAGCAGCTCCGGGCGCCGACCTCGGACGTGAACATGACGATCGGGCTGGCCCTCGTCAGCTACTTCCTGTTCCACATCGAGGGCGTTCGCGCCCTGGGCGTCGGCGGCTACCTCGGCAAGTTCTTCAACGTCAGCGGCTTCAAGGACGGAGCCGCGGCCGGCGTCATCGGCCTGTTCGTCGGCATCCTCGAGTTCTTCCTCGAGTTCATCAAGCCGGTCACACTCTCGATGCGACTCTTCGGCAACATCTACGCCGGCGAGATCGCCCTGGGGGTCATCACCGGCCTCACGTTCGCGATCATCCCGGTCGCCATGGTCAGCCTGGAGTTCCTGCTGAACTTCATGCAGGCCCTGATCTTCTCGGTCCTGACCCTCATGTTCACGATCATCGCGACGGAGGGACACTCGGAGGACCACGACACGGAGCACGCAGCCGCTGCGGAGCACCATCCGGAAGGCAACACGGCCCCGGTGCCCGCCCACGGCTGATGCCGCGGACGCGTGACGGGAACCACCACCCAATCTCGGCCCACCACCCGGCATCGACCGGGCAACGCAGGAGGATGAACCACTCATGGAGCAGATCGGAGCCGGCCTCGCGGCCCTCGGCGTCATCGGACCCGGCATCGGCATCGGGATCCTGACCGGCATGTCGACCAGCGCGAT
>JANLYK010000510.1:0-2110 GCA_031365595.1 Chloroflexota bacterium
TTCTACCTCCTGCGCTCGGTCCTCCAGGAGGAAGGCCTCAAGGCGATCTGCAAGGTGGTCATCAAGGATCGCGAGGCCCTTGCCTCGCTCGATCCGTTCGGCGACACGATGCTCCTCACGACCCTTCACTGGCCCGACGAGATCCGCTCGACTGCCGAGCTCGACCTGCCCGACGAGGACTACGAATTCAAGCCGGCCGAGCTTGCGATGGCCCGCCAGCTCGTGTCCGCGATGACCGGCGAGTTCAACGCCGCCGATTACAAGGATGAGTACCGCGACGCGCTGATGTCGGTGATCGAGTCCAAGATCGAGGGCCACGAGGTCAAGGCGCCCGAGCCCATCGAGGATGGCGGCAAGCTGATCGACCTGATGGCCGCCCTCGAGGCCTCGGTCAACGCGGCCAAGGCATCGCGCGCCGCCGACAAGCCGGTCAGCGTCGCCGAGGCCAAGAAGGCCCGGGCGGGCAAGGCCGAGTCGGCCGGGCAGAGGACGGCAGCCAAGGCGAAGTCGGCGAAGGGCGACGACGACGCCGAGGAGGCGACGCCGGCGCGCACGACCCGCAAGCGCAAGACCGCCTGATCCTCCGATCAGGCCGGGCGGGCCGCCGATCCGGCAGACTGAGCGGCGATGCCCCTCGAGCACTACCGCCGCAAGCGCGACTTCGGCAAGACCCCCGAACCGGCCGGCGCCACCGAGCCGCCGATCGGGACGGGCCGGTTCGTCGTCCAGCGTCATCGGGCGACGCGGCTCCACTACGACTTCCGGCTCGAGATCGCGGGCGTCCTGGTGTCGTGGGCTGTCCCGAAGGGGCCGACCCTCGATCCGGTCGTGCGCCGGATGGCCGTCCACGTCGAGGACCACCCGATCGAATATTTCGACTTCGAGGGCGTGATCCCCGCGAAGCAATACGGAGCCGGCGACGTGATCGTCTGGGACTGGGGCACCTGGGTCCCCGAGGTCGAGACACCCGACCCGGTCGCCGCGATCGAGAAGGGCGAGTTGAAGTTCGTCCTGACCGGCCAGAAGGTGCGGGGCCGGTTCACGATCGTGCGAACGAGCCGCCGCCCGGGCTCCGCCCCGAGCACCGCGTTCGAGGACGACAGCGAGCAGTGGCTCCTGATCAAGAAGCGCGACGCCGACGCCGTCACGGGCTGGGACGCCGAAGACCATCCGCAGAGCGTGAAGACCGGCCGGACGAATGACGAGGTCAAGTCGAACCGCGACGCACTCTGGGTCAGCGAGCAGCCGGCCGCCGTCGCCGAGATCGACCTGACCGGCGCCGTCCCCCGGGCGATGCCCGACCGGATTGAGCCGATGGCGGCGACCCTGGCCGGCAAGGCGTTCAGCGACCCGGACTGGCTGTACGAGATCAAGTGGGACGGCTACCGGGTCGAGGCCGTCGTCCGCGACGGGACGGTCAAACTCTGGACCCGGAACCTCAAGGACGCCGAGACGTACTTTCCGAATCTGCTCGCGCCTCCGACCTGGATCGACGCGCGGGAGGCGATCGTCGATGGCGAAGTCGTCGCGCTCGACGACGAGGGCCGGCCCGACTTCTCGCTGCTCCAGGAGCGGATCAGCCAGCGCCGGGCGGGAAGTGCCGGGGGCACCGCGAGCGGCGCGTCCGGCGCAGGTGCGCTCGTCTACCAGGTGTTCGACCTGCTCCATCTCGACGGGCGCTCGCTCCTCGGCGTGCCGCTCGAGGACCGTAAGCGCCTGCTCAGGAGCGTGCTCCGCGAGACCAGCCGGGTCCGCTACGCGTCGCACGTGGTCGGCGAGGGGCTCGCGTTCATGGCTGCTGCCGAGGCGCGCGGCCTCGAGGGGATCGTGGCCAAGCTCCGTCGCTCGCGCTACGAGCCGGGCAAGCGCTCGCCGGCCTGGCTGAAGCTGAAGTTCCGGCCCGAGCAGGAGCTCGTCGTTGGCGGCTGGACGCCCGGCGAGGGCAACGCCCGCGACCTCGGCGCGGTCGCGGTCGGGGTGTACGAGGACGGCACGCTGCGGTTCGCGGGCAAGGTCGGCTCGGGGTTCACCGCGACGACCCGGAAGCGGCTCCTCGCGGCGATGGCCCCGCTCGTCGTGGACGCGCCGCCGTTCGATCCCCCGCCGGCCC
>JANLYK010000525.1:0-3976 GCA_031365595.1 Chloroflexota bacterium
CTCCACCCTGCCGTCGCCAGCGTCCCCTGGACCCCGCCCCGAGACCATCCCTGGAAACGGGTACGCTCCGACAGCAAGCTCGCCCAGCGACTGACAGATTCACTCGGCAGCTGATCTGACAGATTCACTCGGCTGCGACAGACGGCTGCGCTCAGCGAACCGCTCGGCATTGCGGCTGCGCGACGATCACGGCCGGAAGCCGTGAGGCAATGCCCATCGCGGGTATGTGGTGCGCAGAGCCGCCGCGCATCCGTCCCATGTTCCTCGGGACCATCGTCCCCGCCCGGCCCGTACGAGCGACGGGGGACCCTGGACAGGGCTGCGTTATACTCTCGCCCCGTTCGGTTGGCCGTCCGCCCTCCGACGTGTCCATCGCGAACCTGCCGGGGGCATGATGCCCGAGATCCTGACCGAGTCCTTCTGCGAGCGCTGCGGCACGCGATATACGTTCGAATCGGCCGCGCCCCGGAAGACCCGCCGCATCGGCAAGTTCAAGACGCTCTCGAAGGGCATGAAGAACTGGGTCATGAGCGACGACACGTCGCTCGACGAGGCGATGGCTGCCGCCCGCAACGACGAGGAGCGCGAGCTCACGAGCCATCAGCTCGACGCATTCCACTCGACGTTCAACTTCTGCATGACCTGCCGCCAGTACACGTGCGGCAACTGCTGGAACATGGCCGAAGGCCGTTGCCTCACGTGCGCACCCAACCTCAGCCACGAGATCCTTCCCGCGCCGTTCCCAGATCACGCCCGGACCGAGCCGGCGCGGTTCGAGGCGGAGTCGTGGCCCGAGGTCGACCTGACCGTGCCTGGGGTCGCGGCCGCGGCCAACGGCAACGGCCACGTCCACGAGGGCGCGCACGAGGGCGACGAGATCGACCCGTGGGCGTCGGCCGGCGCCGCTGATCTCGGCGACATGCCGGACTTCGACGCGGCCGCAAGGCTCGCCTTCCTGTCGGGCGAGACCCCCGCGCCGTCGGTCGAGGCCGAACCCGAGGCGGTCGCGGTCGAGGTCGCACCAGAGGCGATCGAACCGGTCGAACCGGTCGAGATGGAGGTCCAACGCGACGAGATCGAGGCCGAAGCGGTCGAGGCCGAAGCGGTCGAGGCCGAATCGGTCGACGTCGGAGCGATCGAGGTGGCCGCGCCGGAGCCGATGGCTGTCGAGCCCGGGGCGATCGAAGCCGCCGCTCCCGTGGCTGCAACGGCACCCGAGCCGGACCCGGTTGCCTCTGAGGCAGAGCCGGTCGTCGCCGACCCAGCACAAGCATCAGCCGTGCCGCCGACCGTCGAAGGTCGTGCGCGAACCGGCAGCGCGAAGACATCCGACCTGCTCCGGCGCTTCCGACCGGGGCAGAACATCGACGCCGAGCTCGCCGCGTATGAGGCCGCCGAGCCTGAGCCGGTCGCAGCGGCCGAGCCTGAGCCGGTCGCAGCCGCCGATGCGGAGCCGGTCGCAGCCGCCGAGCCTGAGCCGGTCGCGGCCGAGCCTGAGCCGATCGCGGCCGAGCCTGAGCAGATCGCCGAGGCAGCCCGCGAGGATCGGATCGAGCAGCCCACGTGGCGGATCTTCGCTCCGGATCAGCCCAGCGTTCCGGGCCCGGCCGATCAGCCCCGGCCCCCAACGGCCCGGCCCGCGCCGCTCTCGGCCTCGGCCGAGCCGCAGTGGCCGACCCGCCCCGACATCGCCGACTCGCCCGCGATGAGCCTGCTCGCCAACCGTGGCAGCGGCTCCCCGAGCGATGGCCTGTGGGCGGCATCGGCGCAGGAAGTCCTTGCGGCCCCGGTCGGCCTCCCGGTGGCGGGGGTCACGGCCGGCGTCCAGCCGTGCGCCAACTGCGGCCTGTCGCTGTCCGCCACGGCCCGCTTCTGTCGCCGCTGCGGGTCTCGTCAGGGCTGATCGACCGGCGTGTCCGGCGCGCCGTTCGGTCCGACGCCTCAGGCGACCACGGCCTCGGACGTGTCCGAGCGCTCGCGGACCCAGGCTGACCCGATCAGGACGATCGTGAATACGAGGTCCAGCCAGGCGAGCCCGACGAGGATGGCGCCGAGCGTCCCGTAGACGAGGTTGGCTCCGAAGATCCGAGGCGTCACGAAGACGAACGCCCGGGTCAGCACGACGAGCGCGATCGCCCCGACGATCGCCGGCATCGCGATCGCCGGCCAGCTCGGTCGGCTCACCGGAACCAACCGGTAGACGGCGGCGAGGGCCACTCCCCCCAGGACCGGGGGCAGAAGGGCCAGCAGGAGGTCGTAGACCGGACGTGAGGCGCCCGACGCCCCGGACATCTCGACCGCGATTGACAACAGGGGCGCTGCCAGGACAGCGGCGAGGAGAATGCCACCGAGCACGGCGATCGACGCGATCCGGCGGGCCGTCCGCCGGATCAGGCTGCGGCGCGGCCCGCCGACGTCCATCTGGGCGATGCCCGATTCGAGGGCAGCGAACAGCCGAGACGTGCCCCACGCCGCGAGAGCCAGGCCCACGAGGGACAGCGACGGCGATGCCTTGGCGAGTCCGCCGACAATCTCGTCGACGACGCCGGCCAGCGGCGGCAGGATCGATGCGATCGAGCGGATGAGGTCGGCGCGGCTCGTCGCATCGTTGAGGATGATGCCCGCGAGGCCGGTCGCGAGCAGACCCAGCGGGATCAACGCGAGGACCGCGTTGTAGGCGATCCCGGCGGCGAGCAGGCCGCCATCGGCAGCGCCGAACCGATCGAGAACGCGCCGGGCGGTGGCGACCCGCGGCAGACCGATGAGCCCGGTGAGTACGGAGACAGCCCGGGCGCGCAGGACCGATCGGCCCGTCGGACGCGGGATTTGCCCGTCGCTCGTCAGCCTCGAAGGTCCTCGAACAGGGCCGGCTGGAGATCGCTGGCGCGGACCCGGCGCGGCGCGCTGAGCAATGCCTTGACCTCGCCGCGCCGGACGAACCGCCGGCCCCCAAGCTTGATGCTCTGGAGCTTGCCCGTCCGGGCCCACGCCCCGATCGTGGCCGGCTTGAACCGGATGTTGGCGGCTTCGAGGATCTCGGCCGCCTCGCCCAGGCTGATCCAGTCGGCCGCCGACGTGGGCACGTCAGTCGCCGGCCGGGCCGGTCGAGGACGAGCCGCTCGTCGATGACGCCGAGGACGTGCCGGCCGAGCCGTCGGACGACGCGGACGAGCCGGAACTCGACGAGCCCTTCGTCGGGGCGCCTTTGGCCGATCCGTCGCTCGCGCCCGGCGAACCTGACGAGTCCGTGCTCGATCCGGCAGAGTCCTTGCTTGAGGAGTCCTTGCTCGAGCCGTCCGTCGCGGACGACGCCCTCGTGCCCGATGGGCTCGAGGACGAGCGGTCCTTCTTTGCCCAGCCCGAACCCTTGAAATGGATCGACGGGGCCGAGAACGCCTTCCGCACCGGCGCCGCGCCGCACACCGGGCAAGCGGTCGGCCCGTCGGCGCTGACGCCGTGGATCACTTCGAATCGATGGTCGTTCGGGCAGAGGTAATCGTAGGTGGGCATCGGTGGTGTCGGGCGGTCCTCTTCGTCAGCCGCGGAGGAGGCGCATGCCGCACTTCGGGCAGTAGAACGCCCGCTCGTGGGCAGACGCGAAGCCGCAGTGGGCGCACACGAGACCACCACGTCCGGCCGCCGGCACCGGCCGATCGACCGCCGTCAGGCCCAGCGCGTACTGGTTGGCGAGGACGTTGGTGAGGATCCCGGACAGGAGCTTCGAGGCGATCCGATCCGTGTCGCCGCGGACTCCCTTGCCGCCCCAGCCCACCACCGAGCGCACGATCATGTCGCCGGTCGCCTCGTCCCAATGGGCAGCCACGCCGCCCACGACCGCCGCGTACTCCGGGTAACCGCTCGTGTCGACCTCGCCGTCGAGCAGCGTGCAGACGAAGGTGTCGAACGCAAGATCGATCGCGTCGATCGTCTCGAGCACGACGAGGGCATGGCGGGTGACCGGCGAGTGGACGTGGTG
>JANLYK010000400.1:0-3365 GCA_031365595.1 Chloroflexota bacterium
GGCCAAGCGCAACTCGCCGTGCATCGTCTTCGTCGACGAGATCGACGCGGTCGGCCGCCAGCGCGGCGCCGGCCTCGGCGGCTCGCACGACGAGCGCGAGCAGACCCTCAACCAGATCCTCGTCGAGATGGACGGCTTCGATACGAACACGAACGTGATTGTCGTCGCGGCCACCAACCGCCCCGACGTCCTTGACCCGGCTCTCCTGCGGCCCGGCCGCTTCGACCGCCAGGTGATCCTCGACCGGCCGGACATGAAGGGCCGGACCGCGATCCTCAAGGTCCACACCAAGGGCAAGCCGCTCGACAAGGCGATCGACCCCGAGGCCGTCGCCCGACTGTCGCCGGGCTTCTCCGGGGCCGACCTGGCCAACCTCGTCAACGAGGCGGCGATCCTCGCCGCGCGGCGCAACAAGAAGGTCATCGGGATGACCGAGTTCACCGAGGCCCTCGAGCGGATCGTCGCCGGACCCGAGCGCAAGTCGCGGATCATCTCCGACGCAGAGAAGGCGATCATCGCGTTCCACGAAGGCGGCCACGCGGTCGTCCAGCGGATCCTGCCCAAATGCGACCCGGTCGCGAAGGTCACGATCATCAGCCGGGGCATGGCCCTCGGCTACACGATGGCCCTCCCGATGGAGGACCGCTACCTCCAGTCCAAGACCGAGTTCGAGGACAAGATCGCCGGGCTCCTCGGCGGCAACGCGGCCGAGCGCCTGGTCTTCGGCGACACGACGACCGGCGCCAGCAACGACATCGAGAAGGCGACCGACCTCGCCCGGCGGATGGTCACCGAGTTCGGGATGAGCGATCGTCTCGGCCCGCTGTCCTTCGGCAAGCGCGACGAGATGATCTTCCTGGGCCGCTCGATGGGCGAGCAGCGCGACTACAGCGACGAGGTCGCCAAGACCATCGACGAGGAGGTTCGGGCGATCATCGACCACGCCTACGAACGGGCGATGGACGTGCTCGTCACCCACCGCGACAAGCTCAACGCCCTGGCCGAGAAGCTGGTTGCCGAGGAGACGGTCGACCAGGAGGGCTTCGAGGCCCTCTTCAGCGACCTGCCCCCGAAGCGCACGACCCGCGACACGCCTCCGATCATCGTCGGCCCCAATCAGCCCACCCCGGGCGCCCAGCCCGCCGCGAGCCCGGCCCCGGCCTGAGCTCGACGGGCCCACGTCCACCCTCCGACCCCGGCCGACGGTCCGGGGTCGTTCGCTGCCCCGAGGAGGCTCGTTCGCGACCCTCCGGCTACCATCGACACCATGACGATGACGACCGCCACCGACCATGGATTCGAGGAATTCCTCGCGGCCCACGCCGATGAACGGCTCGAATCCTACAAGGAGCTGATCCGGATCCCGAGCATCTCGGCCCTGCCTCAGCACGCCCCGGACTGTCGCCGGGCGGCCGAGTGGATCGCGGCGGATCTCGAGCGGAGCGGCATGGAACACGTCGAGGTCAGCGAGACCGGCGGCAGCCCGGTCGTGTACGCGGACTGGCTCCACGCCGAAGGCGCGCCGACCGTCCTCGTCTACTGCCACTACGACGTCCAGCCGGTCGATCCGCTCGAGCTGTGGACCTCGCCCCCGTTCGAGCCGGTCATCGTGGGCCGCCGGATCCTCGGCCGTGGCGTGGCCGACGACAAGGGCCAGCTCCACCTCCACCTCCGGGCGATCGAGGCCCTCCTTGCGACTCGCGGCCGTCTTGCGGTCAACCTTCGGATCGTGTTCGAGGGCGAGGAGGAATCGAGCTCGGTCCACCTCGACGCGTGGCTGGCGGCGAACCGCGAGCGCCTCGCCGCCGACTTCGCCCTGATCAGCGACACGGGGTTCTTCGAAGGCAACATCCCCGCGATCACGATCGCCCTGCGCGGACTCATGTATGCCCAGATCGACGTGACGGGGACCGAGGTCGACCTCCACTCGGGCAGCTACGGGGGCGCCGTCGAGAATCCGGCCAACGCCCTCGCCCGGATCATCACCGACCTCAAGGACGACGACGGCCGGATCCTCGTCCCGGGCTTCTACGACGATGTGGTCGAGCTGACAGCCGACGAGCGTCGCCGGCTCCACGACCTCCCGTTCGACGAAGCAGCCTATCTCGAGCGGCTCGGCCTGCCCGCCCTCCACGGCGAGGACGGGTACACGACGCTGGAGCGGCGGGCTGCCCGCCCGACCCTCGACGTCAACGGCCTGTGGGGCGGCTTCCAGGGTGAGGGTGCGAAGACGATCATTCCGGCCCACGCCCACGCCAAGGTCAGTTGCCGGCTGGTGACGGCCCAGGATCCGGACCGGATCTTCGCGGCCCTCCGCGACCACGTCGCAGCCATTGCGCCGGCCGGCGTCCGGGTGGAGGTCCGCCAGCTCGGCGGCGGCCATCCGAGCCTCACCCCCATCGACCATCCGGCGACGCAGGCCGCCGCCCGCGCCCTCGAGGCCACATTCGGTCGGGAGCCGGTCTACATCCGTGAAGGCGGCTCGATCCCTGTCTGTGCCAGCTTCGAGCACATCCTCGGCCTGCCCGTCGTCCTGCTCGGGTTCGATCCGCCCGACCAGCGAGCACATGCCCCGAACGAGTGGATGGACCTCGACAACTACGAGACCGGGATCCGGACCGTTGCCCGTCTGTGGGACGAGGTCGCGGGGCTTGCGCCGTCCGACTTCGGCCGCTGATCCGGCAGGACTTTCGGGCCATCGGCTCTCCGCTTTCGGGCCCCTGTCGGGCGACATCGCGGTGCTACGATGCAGCGGACTTCGTTGACCGGGAGGACGAGCAAGCGTGACCGACACCGCTGAACCGACAACCGCGGCCCCGACGACCGCGGGCCCGACGTGGCGCCTTGACGGCGACACCGGGAGCATGGTGCCCCGCTCCGCCCTCGATGTCCTCGTTGACCTGAATGACAAGGTCACCAGCGGCAAGGTCAGCGAGTACCAGCCGGTGCCTCTCGGGTTCACCCCGCTGGACAAGACGATCGGCACCGGACTTCGAGCCGGCGAGTTGCTCCTGATCGGTGGCGCCCAGGGGACGGGCAAGACGACCATGGCCCTCCAGATGGCCCGGAACATCGCGTCCGGGGGCCAGGCCAACGTCCTCTACATCTGCTTCGAGCACGACGAGCAGTACCTCCTCAACCGCCTGATCGCGATGGAGTCGGCCCTCGCCCACCTCCCGCACAAGACCGGCGCGATCAAGATCCAGGACGTCCGCAAGGAGATCCTCGGCACGTGGATGGCCGAAGGCGGGGGGGCGGCCCAGCTCGCGAGCAATCCCCGCCTGCGCCCGTCGCTCGACCGGATCGCCCGCTACGGCCAGAACCTGTTCCTGCTCCGCGGCTCGCAGACAGCCAGCACCGTCGAC
>JANLYK010000594.1:0-2521 GCA_031365595.1 Chloroflexota bacterium
GGTCATCCAGTACGTGTACCGGCGCTACGGCCCGGAACACACCGGGATGGTCGCCAATCTCGTGACGTACCGGGCGCGCTCGGCGGTGCGGGAGGTCGGCGTGGCGCTCGGGTTCCCGCGGCCGCTCGTGGACCGGGTGGCGAAGGCGCTCGAGACCTACGACTCGGTGATGGTCCGGCGCGACCTGGAGGCCGACGGCGGGTTCGCCGAGTTCTTCCGGCGGCCCGGGGAGGGGCTGCCGGCCGAGGCCGGTGAGGCGGCGGCCGCTGCCGAGGCGGAGGATCGGGGGCTCGTGGACGGGATGGGCCAGCTGAATACCCGGACGCCGCTGGTCGGGAAGGTGCCACCGTGGCGCCAACCGCCGAAGCCGGTGGACCCGAACGCGCCGCGGCCGTTCGGGTGGATCGCGGAGATCCCCCTCGGGGCCGCCGCCGCCGGCGCCCTGCCGGGGTCGGTCTCGACACCATCGATATCCGGTGGGTTGGGAAGGCAACAAGGGGGCCTGGACGCGATTGCGGGTGGATCCGCCACGCTCGGCCACGCTCGAATGGCCGCGTCGGCGACTCCTTCCGGCCCGGCAAGCCGCCCAAATACCGATGGGAGCGATATCCATGTGGCGAGGGGTGCCCTGCCCGACGCGCTTGCGCCGCGGACCGCGATCCGCCCGTCACGTCACGGTGACGACGAAGGTGGACCGGGCGACACGCCGGCGAGCGTCGCGTGGTTGCGCGAGGGGCGAGGAACCGGGTACGTGACGGATCGGGAGCGGCTCGTCGCCCCGGGGCTGGTCGATGGCCGTCAAGTCGATCCCGAGAGCGGCCAGGTCGAGCCGCCGCCGCGCCGAACGGATGGGCAAGGGCGGGGCGCCGACAAGCTCGGCCGGCCGAATCACTGGGATCCGCCCGCACCAAAGACGGCAGCGATGGGTCGGGGAGGAGGCCAGTCGTCGGTTGCCCGCGTCGAGCCCGAGCCGCCGCCCCGGGCCCGCGGCGGCTCGACCCGCGACCTGTCGGACTGGGAGCGCTGGCTCGAGTTCTGCGCCCGGATCGACGGGTTCCCGCGCCATCTCGGCATTCATTCGGGCGGGATGCTCGTCACGGCCGCGCCGCTGATCGACATCGCCCCGCTCGAGCGGGCGACGATGGCCGACCGGGTCGTCGTCCAGTTCGACAAGCGCGACGTCGAGACCCTGAAGCTGATCAAGCTCGACCTGCTCGGGCTCGGCATGCTCGCCGCGATCGACGAGACGCTCCAGCTGATCGAGCACGACTGCGCGGTCTGTCTTGACCTCGACCGGCTGCCCGAGGAAGTGCCGGAGGTCTTCACGATGCTCCAGGCGGCCGATACGGTCGGGGTCTTCCAGGTCGAGAGCCGGGCCCAGATGCAGACCCTGCCGAAGTCTCGCCCGGCCAGCCTCAACGATCTCGTGGTCGAGGTCGCGATCATCCGGCCCGGCCCGATCCAGGGCAACGCCGTGCACCCGTTCCTGCGCCGCAAGCAGGGGTTGGAGCCCGTGACGTATCTCCATCCGAGCCTGGAGCCGGTCCTGCGCGACTCGATGGGCGTGATCCTCTACCAGGAGCAGGTGATGCGGATCGCGATCGAGGTCGCCGGGTTCACGCCGGCCGAGTCCGATGGGTTCCGGCGGGCGATGGGCACGTGGCGCTCGAGCCGCGAGATGGAGAAGCTCCACGCCCAGTTCCACGACGGCTGCATGCGCCAACCGGGGATGACCGAGGAGATCGCCGAGGAGCTCTTCCGGCAGGTCGCGGCGTTCGCCTCATTCGGGTTCGCGAAATCGCATGCGGCGGCGTTCGCCCGGACCGCGTACGAGTCGTCGTTCCTGAAGCTGTTCTACCCGGCCCAGTTCCTGGTCGGGCTGATCAACGCCCAGCCGATGGGCTTCTACCCGGTCGAGGTCCTCGTCAACGACGCGAAGCGCCACGGGGTCGCGGTCCTCCCAGTGGACGTCAATCGATCGAGCTACAAGACGACGACCGAGTGGGTGGGCCGCCCGGGCTGGGCGATGGGCGACGACGACGACGGCGGCGAGCCACTCCCCGGGGACGCGGGCATCGAACGGCGACCTGTCCCGGTCCGATCGAGCGGCTGCGTGGTCCCGACCAACGAGGCGCGCAGGCTGTGGGCGGCCGAGAGCGCGGTCGGCTGGGGCGTCCGGCTCGGGCTCGGGCTGGTCAAGGGCATCGGCGAGGAGCACGAGGCGCTCCTCGACGCCGAGCTGGTCAGCGGGCCGTATCGGAGCCTGGCCGAGGTCGTCGAGCGGACGGGGCTGGCGGAGGAGACGCTCGAGCGGATGATCCGGGTGGGGGCACTCGACTCGCTGGGGCGGCCACGGCGCGAGATCCTCTGGCAGCTTCGCGAGGTCGCGGGGGCGAGCCGCGGCCGGGTCGACGGCCGATCGACCAAGGGCGGCGCGTTCACGAAGGCCGCGTCACGGCCGATGGCCCTCCGCCTGCCGGCGACCGAGGCGCCGACCCTGCCGGGCCTGACCGAATCGGAG
>JANLYK010000605.1:0-7622 GCA_031365595.1 Chloroflexota bacterium
AACGTTCCGTTCCGCGAGCCCCTTCTGCCGGATGGGCCCCTCGACCGGCCGGCCGGGGACGTGCCGGCCGCCCCGTTCGTCAAGGTTACGGCCGGTCGCCGCATTCTGGACGCCGCCGCGCTGGAGCGCGTGGCCCGGCGATTGGCGACCGCCCGGCGCGGACTGATCCTGGCCGGTCCGGACGACGATCCGGCCCTTCCCTCGGCGCTTGCCCGACTGGCCCGCGCGACGGGCTTCCCGATTCTCGCCGACGCCCTGTCGGGGCTGCGCAGCGGGCCTCATGACCGCGGCCTCGTCGTGGGTCGCGCGGATCAGCTCGTTCGACCCGGTCCGTGGATCGACGTGCACGAGCCGGATCTGGTCCTCCGAACCGGGGCGATGCCGACGTCGAAGCCGATCGTCGAACTCCTTTCCCGGGTCCGGCCCGAGATCATCGTGATGGACGGGGATGCCGGCTGGCGGGAAGCGGCGCTCGTTCCGGTGACGTTCGTCCACGCCGATGCGGCCGCGACCACGGACGCCCTGGCAAACGCCCTCGACGGGACCATGAGCGGGCCGACCGCGGCCGGCTGGGCTGCCGAATGGCTGGCTGCCGATCGCGCCGCCGGCGTTGCGATGGACGCCTGGCTCGCCGCCCTGGACGAGCCGTTCGAGGCTCTTCCGTTTCCTGTCCTTGCCGCCGCGCTTCCGGATCACGCTGTCCTGTGGGCGAGCAACTCGATGCCCGTTCGCGATCTCGATGGCTGGCTGCCGTCGACCGAACGAGCGACCACGATCCACTCGAATCGCGGCGTCAACGGGATCGACGGCGTCATCTCGACCGCGCTCGGCTCGGCGGCCGTGGCGAGCGGACCGGTCGCCCTGGTCGTCGGCGACATCGCGTTCCTGCACGACCTCAACGCTCTCGTCGCGGCCCGTCTCCACGCTCTCTCGGCCACGATCGTGCTCGTCAACAACGACGGGGGCGGGATCTTCTCGTTCCTGCCCCAGGCCCAGCCTGCAGCCGCGCTCGCCGGCGTCGGCCTCCCGGAGCACTACGAGGAGCTGTTCGGCACGCCGCACGGGATCGACGTCGGGCCGATCGTGACTGCGTTGGGTGGCGAGCACCGGGTCGTCGAGCCTGCCGACCTTGGCGCCTGCGTCGCGGACTCGCTCGCGCGTCCCGGGGTCCAGGTCCTCGAGCTGCGGACCGACCGGGAGCGCAATGTCGAACTCCATCGCGACGTGGCGGAGCTCGTCGCCCGGGCGCTCGCAGAGCTCGGCGCGTGAGCGGCAGAGTCGTGGACGGCCTGCGCTGGGAGGTCCGGGAGCGGGGCCGCGGCGGGCCGCTGCTGCTCCTGCACGGGTTCACGGGCCGCGGCACGGCCTGGGGATCGCACGCGACGGCCCTGGCTCGCGCGTTCCGGGTGATCACCGTGGACCTGCCCGGGCACGGCCGCACCGCCTGGGCCGACCCCGATCGGCTGACGGTCGAGCGGACGGCGGACGACCTCGCCGCGATCCTCCAGAGGGCCGATGCCGTGCCGGCCCACGTCCTCGGCTACTCGCTCGGGGCGCGGATCGCGCTGCGTCTCGCCGTCGCCCACCCGTCGGTCGTCGGCCGGCTCGTCCTCGAGAGCCCCTCGGCCGGGCTGGCGACCGCCGCTGAGCGAGCGACCCGTCGCCGGGCCGATGATTCCCTCGCGGCCAGGATCGAGCGCGACGGGATCGCCGACTTCGTTGAGGAGTGGGAACGCCAGCCGATCTTTGCCAGCCACGCTTCGTTGTCCCGGCCACGGGCGGCCAGGCTTCGGGCGATCCGCCTGGCCAACGACCCGCGCGGTCTGGCGGCGAGCCTGCGGGGCGCCGGCCAGGGCGCGATGGAGCCCCTGTTCGACCGACTCGGCGAGATCGAGGCGCCGACGCTCGTGATCGCCGGGACGCTCGACGAGCGAGGCAGAGCCCGGGCAGAGGAGGTCGCCCGGCGCATCCCCGGCGCCCGCCTCGAAAGTCTCCGGAACGCCGGTCACACCCCCCACGAAGAGCAATCCGGACCCTTCCGGCATCTCGTCCTCGACTTCCTGCAGGAGGTTCGCGCCGCATGACCACGACCGTCACCTGGACGCCCGTCGTCGACTACAAGGACATCCGCTACGAGCACTCGGGGACGGGTATCGCCCGGGTCACCATCAACCGCCCGGAGGTCCGCAACGCGTTTCGGCCGCAGACGGTCCGCGAGCTGATCGATGCCTTCGCGCGCATCCGCGACGACGCGTCGGTCGGCTGCGTGCTCCTCACCGGGGCCGGCGACACGGCGTTCTGCTCGGGCGGCGACCAGCGCTACAAGAGCCATGGCGGGGGCTACCTCGACACTGACGGCATCGCCCGCCTCAACGTCCTGGACCTGCAACGCCAGATCCGGTCGCTGCCGATCCCGGTGATCGCCCTCGTCAACGGCTACGCGATCGGCGGCGGTCACGTCCTGCACATCGTGTGCGACCTGTCGATCGCGAGCGACAACGCGATCTTCGGCCAGGTCGGCCCGCGCGTCGGCAGCTTCGACGCGGGCTTCGGGGTGGGCCTGCTGGCCCGCCTCGTCGGCGACAAGAAGGCCAAGGAGATCTGGTTCCTGTGCCGCCAGTACACGGCCCAGGAGGCCCTCGACATGCACCTCGTCAACAAGGTCGTGCCGCTCGCCGACCTCGAGGCCGAGGGTGTGCAGTGGGCGAACGAGATCCTCGACAAGAGCCCGACCGCGATCCGGTTCCTCAAGTCCGCGTTCCTGGTCGCAACCGACGGCCTGGCCGGGCTCCAGGAGTTCGCCGGCAACGCCACCGGCCTGTACTACACGACCGACGAGGCCCATGAAGGATCGACGGCGTTCCTCGAGAAGCGGCCGGCCGACTACCGCAAGTACCCACGGAGGCCGTGATGACGACCGGTTCGCCCGGGGTCGTGGGTCAGGCTCGGCCGTCGACGGTCCGGATCTGGGTCATCGCCGCCCGGCCGGCCACCCTTCCGGCGGCGCTGGCGGGCGTCGCCGTGGGCCTTGGCGCTGCGCTCGGCGCCGGCGTCCCGTTGCGCCTCGACAGCGCGATCGGCTGCGTCCTCGTGGCTCTGCTCCTCCAGGTCGTCGCCAACTTCGCCAACGACCTGTTCGACTTCCGGCGCGGGGCGGACACCGCGGCCCGGACCGGTCCGCTCCGGGTCGCCGCGGCCGGGCTTGTGACCGAGCGCCAGCTCGAGATCGCGATCGCCCTGACGATTGGCCTGGCCGGACTCGTGGGGCTGTGGCTGGCCCTGATCGGGGGACCCGTGCTCATCGCCGTCGGGCTGCTCGCGGTCGTGGCCGCTCTCGGCTACACGGGCGGGCCGTGGCCGTACGGGTATCGCGGCCTGGGCGAAGTGTTCGTGTTCACGTTCTTCGGCCTGGTGGCGGTGATCGGCACCGCGTATCTCCAGGCGGGGCGCGTCGAGACCCTGTTCGTGGCCGCAGCCGTTCCCGTCGGGGCGCTCACGACCGCGATCCTGGTCGTCAACAATCTGCGCGACATCCCGACCGATCGCGTGGCGGGCAAGCGGACCCTCGCGGTCATGCTCGGAGCGCGGGCCGCGCAGGCGGAGTACGCGCTCCTGCTGGCGGTGGCATATGCCGTGCCGGTCGCGCTGGTCGTCGTCTGGTTGGTGACCGGCACGGGACCGGCCGGCGGGCCGTCGAGCCTGGCGCCGCTCGTGCTCCTGCCCCTCCTCAGCCTGCCCCGAGCGCGCCCGCTCCTGCGCGTGGTCCGGACGTTCGGCGAGCCGCGCGAGCTGAACCTGGCGCTCAAGGGAACGGCTCGCCTGGCGCTCGTGTTCTCGCTCCTCTTCGGGCTCGGTCTGGCGCTGGCCGGTGCCGGGTCGGGGCGCCTCCTCGGGTGACCGACATCGTCAGCGTGCGGGCCGACAAGGTCCGGGTTCCGTTTCGGCGTCCGATCGCGACGGCGAAGGAGATGTGGGTCGAGCGCGAGGCGTGGATCGTCCGACTTGTCGACGGCGACGGCAGGGTGGGGGTGGGCGAGGCCGTCCTCGACAGCGGCGATGGCGACACGGCCTCGATCGTCCTCGACCAGCTGGTCCACGAGCTGGTGATGACGGCGCCGGGCGATCGCCTGCCGACCGCGTCCGA
The DNA here is from genome assembly GCA_031365595.1 of Chloroflexota bacterium. GTDB lineage: Bacteria > Chloroflexota > Limnocylindria > Limnocylindrales > CSP1-4 > CF-46. The sequence continues at coordinate 4,145 of JANLYK010000605.1, forward strand.
GCTCGAGCTCCACGGGGCTCCTGGCCGGGCGCTCCGGGCCGCGCTGGATTCGGCCCGCTTCGACCTCGCTAGCATTCCGAACGCGCGGCTCGCTCCGGGTGGAGCCGGGGTCGGCGTCAACGCGACGATCCCGTCGATCGGGCCGGCCGCCGCCGGCGAGGCGGCCAGTCAGGCCGTGGCCGTGGGCTACAGGACTCTCAAGCTGAAGGCCGGCGCGGAGCGGGAGACCGAGCTCCTCGTGGACCGCGTGCGGGCGGTTCGGGCCGCGATCGGCCCCGAGGTCCGGCTCCGGCTGGACGTGAACGGGGCATGGGACCTCGAGACCGCCACGGACCGGCTCGAGGCGATCGCCCGGTTCGACCTCGAGTATGTCGAGCAGCCGCTGGCCGGCGATGACCCGTCCGAGTTGGCCGAGCTGCGCCGGCGCGTTCGAACCCCGATTGCCGCCGACGAAAGCGTGACCTCGCTCCGCTCGGCGCGCGAGCTGCTCGAGGCCGGAGCCGTCGACGTGCTCGTGGTCAAGCCCGTCCGTGTCGGCGGCCCGGTTGCCGCCGCGGAGATCGCGGCACTCGCCGCCGAGCGCAACGTCCCGACCGTCGTGAGCACGCTGTTCGAGACCGGGATCGGGATTGCGGCGGCCCTCGCGGTCGCAGCCGCTCTGCCATCGGCGTCGGCTCCGGGCGGCGACGTCGAGCTCGACCATGGGCTGGCGACCGCCGGCGTCCTGGAGCACGACCTGCTCGCCGAAGCGCTGCCGATCGTCGATGGACGGATTCGGGTTCCGGTCGGAACGGCTCGCGGCGGCCTCGGGATTGCTCTCGACGAGCGGGCGCTGGTCCGCTACACCGTCGAGTCGGCGGCGCGCGCCTGATGGCGGCCTGGTCCGCTCAGGCGTTGGTTCGATCGCACGCCCGCGCGGCCGGCGACGCCCCGGCGATCCTCGACGGATCGGTGATCACGACCTGGGCGGACCTCGATGGCCGAACGGACGACGTGGCAGCGGCGATCCGCGCGGCCGGCGTCGAGCCGGGCGCCGTGGTGGCGGTCCTCGCCGAGCCGTCGGCGGACGCGGTCGCCACGATCCTCGGGTTGCTTCGGGCGGGCGCGGTCGTGGCGCCGGTGCCGACCGGCCTCGCGACGCCGGAGCTGGCGCTGGCGTTCGAGGTCCTGGCACCCGTCCTTGTGGTTCACGACCCCGAGCACGAAACGGCGGTGGCGGGCGCGGGGCAGCGCGGGCTCGCGATCGCATCCGCGCCCACGGGTCGCCGGCCGTCCGGCTCGCCGGACTCGCCGAACCTCGATCCCGAGGCGCCGGCCGTCATCGTGCTGACGTCGGGCACCACCGGGCGACCGAAGGGCGTGGTCCTGTCGTATCGGGCGATGGCTGCGAGCGCGGACTCCTGGCTGGCCGCGCTCCCACCCGTGAGCGGCTGGCTGCTGGCGCTCGGTCTCGACCACGTGGCGGGTCTCGGTGTCCTGTGGCGCGCGATCGCGGAGCGCGTTCCGTTCCGGATCGGCGGTCGCCGGGATCCGGCAGGCCTGCTGGCCGCGCTGGCGGAGGAGCCCGCTTCGAGCCACGTCTCCGTGGTCCCCACTCAGCTCGTTCGCCTGCTCGATGCGAGAGCCGGTGCACCGCCACCCGGGCTGCGGGTTGTCCTTCTCGGCGGCGGCCCGATCCCGCCCGACCTGGTCACGCGCGCGACACGTGCCGGATGGCCGATCGTGCCGACGTACGGGCTGTCCGAGACCGGTTCGGGCGCCACGGCCCTGCCGGCCGACGAGGCGCTCGACCATCCCGAGTCCGCGGGCCGGACGCTGCCCGGCGTTCAGCTGAAGATCGACGAGCCTGATCGGGACGGCATCGGCGAGATCGTCGTCACGACGACCGCCCGGTTCTCCGGATACCTCGGCGATGAGCCGGCGCCCGCCAGCGACCCGGTCCGGACCGGCGACCTCGGCCGCCTCGACGCGGACGGTCGACTCATCGTCGTCGATCGCCGTCTCGATCGGATCGTGCGCGGCGGCGCGAACATCTCCCCGGCCGAGGTCGAAGCGGTCCTGACCGCCCATCCGGCCATCGCCGATGCCGCGGTCGTGGGTCTGCCGGATCCGCTCTGGGGGCAGGTGCCGGTGGCTGCGATCGTCGTCCGTGGGGGCGCCGACGACCCCGCCGACCCGGGCGATGCGGCCCTGGCCGCGCATGTTCGAGCCTCCCTCGCCGGGCTCAAGGTGCCGGCCGCCTTTCGTCGGCTCGACGCCCTGCCAAGAACGGCAGGTGGCAAGCTCCGGCGCGATGCCGTCCGGGCGCTCCTGGCCAACGAGCCGACCGGGGAGCTGGCGCGGCCCGACGGCGCGGCCATGGGGTGGCGGGTCGCGGGCACCGGTCCGCTGGCCATGCTCCTGCTGCCGGGCACGCTGTCCAACGCCCAGCAGCTGGATCGCCTCGCGGCCGTCCTGGCCGAGCCCGGCGACGTGACGGTCCACGCGCTCGACCGGCGCGGCACCGGGACCGGCCGACTCCCGCCCGGGCAGCCCGTGGCCGGGCTCGACCTCGCGGTCCACCTCGCCGACGTCGTCGCGTACCTGGACGCACGGGAGATCGGGCGCGCGGCCGTTGTCGGGATCAGCTTCGGTGGCGTGCTCGCGATCGAGCTGGCCGCGCGTCACCCTGATCGGGTCTCGGCGGTCGTTGCCTACGAACCGCCCTACGGCCCGGTTGCCGACCACGCGACGCAGGGTGCGTTCCGGACCCTCGCCGCGGCGACTGCCGAGGCGCACCGCACGACCGGTCCTGCTGCCGCGGCCGAGACCTTCCTGCGGGCGGTTGCCGGCCTCGATGCCTGGGACCGCCTCCCGCCGCGCACGCGGGCGGCCCTCGCCCGCGAGGGTGACGGCGCTGCGGCGGACGCAAGCCTTGTCGGCGCCCGACCCGACGAGCTCGACCGGATCGACGTGTCCGTGACCATCCTCAGCGGGTCTGCCAGCGACACGTTCTACGCCCCGATCGCGGACGCGCTTGCCGCACGAATTCCTGGCGTTCGCCGAGCGATCCTCGACGGCCTGGCGCACGTCTCGCCCATCACCCAGCCTGCGATCGTCGGCGGCGCCATCCGCTCGGCGCTCGCCGCGGCTGGCATCGTCATCGAACCGGAGCCTGTCCCATGACCGCCGTGCCCCCGCCCGACCACACCCCGTCCGGGGAATCCACCGGGGCCGGCAACGCCGCCGCGCCGCCGGAGGTGCAGGTCATGTTCGATCGGATCGCACCGCGCTACGACCTGATGAACCTGCTGATCTCGGCGTTCCAGGAACCGCGCTGGCGGCGACGCCTGGTCGACCACGCAGGGCTCCGACCCGGTGGCTCGGCCCTGGACGTCGCATCGGGTACCGGCAAGGTCGCCGCCGATCTCCACGACCGGGCGCAGCCGGGAGGCCGCGTGCTCGGGGTCGACCTGTCGCCCGGGATGACGGCCGTCGC
>JANLYK010000616.1:0-5002 GCA_031365595.1 Chloroflexota bacterium
CTTCGCGCGGCGCGACCCGGCCGCCCAGGAGCCCCTTCCGACATGATCAGCACCGGCGAACTCAAGAAGGGCGTCGCCATCGAGCTCGACGGCGAGCTCTGGCAAATCCTCGACTACCACCACAACAAGATGGGCCGCGGATCGGCTCAGGTCCGGATCACGCTCCGCAACATCAAGCGCGGCCAGACCGTGGAGCGCAGCTTCCAGGCCGGGACGAAGTGGCCGCGCGCGTCCATGGAGAAGCGCCCCGTCCAGTTCCTGTACCGGGACGGCGAGGACCACCACTTCATGGACAACGACACGTACGACCAGTTCATCCTCACGACCGAGATGCTCGGTGACACCGCCCACTACATGAAGGACGGAATGACCCTCGATCGGACGAGCTACCAGGGCGAGACGATCGGGGTCGAGCTGCCGGTGACCGTCGATCTCGTCGTCCGCGAGACCGAGCCGGGCTTCGCCGGCGACACCCAGACCGGCGCCCGCAAGCCGGCCACGACCGAGACCGGCCTCGTGGTCACGGTCCCGATCTTCATCGAGGAGGGCGACACGATCCGGGTCGACACCCGGACCGGGGAGTACCAGACCCGGGTCTGATCGCCGGCGGGCGCCACGCGGCGGCGCGCCGAAGCGCCGACGCGCCGACACGGCGTCCGCTCGCCGCGAGAATCCACGTGCGGATCCGGCTCGTCCGTGCGTTCCGGCCGCGTCCGGCGTGTATCAGGGTGTGACGACGCACATGGCCTTCGCCGAACCGGTGGACCTCGCGTACGAGCGCGCCTTCGCCGACCACTGGCGCGACGTGTTCCGCTTCGCCCTCGCCTGGACCAACGACTGGACCGCGGCCGAGGACCTGGCCCAGGAAGCGTTCCTCCGCCTGTGGGACCACCGGACCCGCCTCGACTGGAGCCGGCCCGCCCTGCCGTGGCTGCTCGTCACGACCCGCCGACTCGCCACCGATCGCTTCCGGCGCCTCCGTCGGGCGATCGGCGGCATGGCACCCGGCCCGACCGCCGACGAGAGCGTCCGGGCCCGCTGGCTGGACGTCCAGGCCGGCATGGCCGTCCTGTCGCCGCTCGAGCGCACCGCGCTCGTGATGACGGCGCTCGAGGGAGTCACGTACGAAGAAGCCGGCCTCGTGCTCGGGACCAGCGCCGGCGCGCTCCGAGCCGCGGTGAGCCGGGCCCGAACGAAGCTGGAGACCGCGTGATGGATCGATCGCCTGTCGAACGCATCCTCGCCGACTGGGACGACGTGGCCAGTCGCTCCCAGCAGCCGGCGGTCGCGCCTCACCGGCGTGCCGGTCGCTCGGCCCGCGGCGGCGTCAGCCTCCTGCCTCTCCTCGCGGCTGCCCTGGCGATCGCCGTGGGCGTGACCTGGCTCGGCGGCAAGCTGGGCGGGGTCGGTGGACCGGGCACGTCCGCGCCGCCGAGTTCGGTGACGGCGTCGCCGGACACTGCGACGCCGACCCCGGCCGCGGTCGCGGTGACGCCATCGGCCGCAACCGGCGCTCCGTGCGACCCGGATCGGCTCGCGGTCGCCATCACCGGCTGGGACGGCGCCGCGGGCAGCCGGACCGCCACGTTGACCCTCCGCCTCGACGGCACCGATGAATGCACGACCGAATCGCTCTGGCGGCCGGAGCTCGTCGACGGCAGCGGCCGGATCCGGATCGAAGGCGCGCCGGTAAGCGAGGCGCGAACGATCGAGCTCCGATCGGGCGAGACGTTGACGACCCTCGCCCAGGCGAGCAACGACTGCGGGCCGACGCCAGCTCCGCCGGTCACGATCGCCTTCATCCTCGGCGACGGGTCGCGGATCGTGGCCGCGCCGCCATCGCCGACCGACGTCACGACCGCACCGTGCAACGGCCCGGGCCAGCCTGGCGCGATCTCGATGCAGGCGTGGACGCGATGATCGCCCAGTCCGCGCTCCGTTCGGGTCGCACGACGCGATCGCGCACCGCCGTGACCCTCGCTCTCGCGCTCGCGATCGGCCAGCTTGTCTCGGGTTCGGCCGCCCTTGCGCCGAGAGTTCTCGCGACCACGCCAACCCTCGCCCAGCTGATCGGCCAGAAGCTCGTCGTCCGGATGGACGGGACGACGCCGAGCGCGTCGCTCCTCGGCCGGATCCGGCGTGGCGAGATCGGCGGCGTGATCCTGTTCGGCGCGAACATCGCGACGAAATCGGCCCTGATCGCATTGGCTCGCCAGCTTCACCAGGCGGCGATCGCCGGCGGCCAGCCACCGCTCCTGATCGCGGTCGACCAGGAGGGCGGCAGCGTCAAGCGCATTCCCTGGGCGCCGCCGACCCTCTCGCCACCGGCGATGGGCAGGCTCGGCTCGACGACGACCGCGCGCAGCCAGGGCTCCCAGACGGGCCTCGCCCTGAAGGCCCTCGGGATCGACATCGACTTCGCGCCCGTCGCCGACGTCCCGGTCTCGACGAGCTCGTTCCTGTACCAGCAGGGTCGGACCTGGTCGTTCTCGGCGTCGCGGACGAGCGCCCTCGCCAACGCGTTCAGCGCTGGACTCCGGTCGGGGGGCGTGATCCCGTCCATGAAGCACTTCCCGGGTCTTGGCCTCGCCACCCTGAACACCGACCTGCACATGGTCTCGATCCGGGCGTCTCGAACGGCTCTCGCGCCCGGGCTCCTGCCGTACCACGCCGCGATCGCCGCCGGCATTCCGCTGATCATGTTGTCGAATGCGACGTACAGCGCCTACGACCCGTACGCCGCCGCGGGCTGGTCGCCGGCGCTCAACACGACCCTTCTCCGGACGACCCTGGGCTTCGGTGGCGTGACGCTCACCGACGGGCTCGACGGGACGGCCGCCTCGCGCGGCCTGACGACGGCCCACGTGGCGTACCGCGCGGCAAAGGCGGGCACGGACATGCTGCTCGTGACCGGCTCCGAGGCGACCTCTCGGGGTGTGTACGCGACGCTCCTGACGGACGCCAGGGCGGGGATGATCCCGCTCGCACTGCTGCGCGCGTCGTGGACCCGGATCATCGCGTTGAAGGCGAGCCACTGACCGAACGCCCGCCGTTGGCCATCTCGCGGGCTCGCCTGTCGGACCGCGCCGGTACCATCGGCCCTGATGGACGATCGATCGCTTCTGCCGGGCTGGGACGTCGTGCCAAGCGAAGCGAACGCCAGTAGCAACGACTCCCTGGCCGCCGCTGGGCCGGCGTCGCAACCCATAGCGCCCGGCACGTACGGGCTCCGGATCCTCGGAGTCAGCGAGGTCGCCCGGGCGATCCGCGAGGCGGTCCGGGCCGATCCACGCCTCGCCGACGTGTGGGTCGAGGGTGAAGTCGGGCGGGTCACCGTGAGCAGCGCCGGCCACGCCTACTTCACGCTCAAGGACGCCCGCAGCACCCTGAACTGTGTGTGGTTCAGCGACGAACGGGCACGTTCCGCGTTCCAGCCGCAGGCCGGGCTGCGGATCGTCGTCCACGGTCGGATCGACCTGTTCGAGCAGCAGGGCGCGGTCCAGCTCTATGTCGAATCGATCCAGCCGGCGGGCTTCGGCGACCTCGCGATCCGGTTCGAGGCGCTCAAGGCACGTCTCGCCGCCGAGGGCCTGTTCGAGGCGGCCCGCAAGCGTCCGCTGCCCCAGCGCCCGACCACGATCGCGGTCATCACGAGCCCGACCGGCGTCGTCTGGCGCGACATCGCGACCGTCCTGACCCGGCGCTGGCCGATGACGACGGTCCTCCTCGTCGCGTGCAAGGTCCAGGGCGACGACGCGCCCGAGAGCATCGTCCGGGCGTTCGGCCGGCTCGAGCGCTGGATCGCCACCGCCACGCGCGACGGCCGCGTCGCCGACCTGCCCCAAGTCACGATCCTCGCCCGCGGCGGGGGATCGCTCGAGGATCTCTGGTCGTTTAACGACGAGCGCGTCGTTCGGGCCGTCGTCGGTCACTCGCTGCCGGTGGTGTGCGGGGTCGGCCATGAGGTCGATGTCACCCTTGCCGACTTCGCTGCGGACGTCCGGGCGGCGACCCCCTCGGCCGCCGCCGAGCTGGTCGTGCCGGATCGAGCAGATTGGATGGCCGCCTTCCGCAGGGCAGGGGAGCGGACCGCCGCCGCCGTCACCCGGACGCTCGATGCCGCGGGACGGGAGCTGGCGGCAGAGCGGCGGGCGCTCGACCGACTCGACCCGCGTGCCCAGCTCGCCGCCGATCGCGAGCGGGTCGGGCTCCTCCTCGACCGGGCCGTTCGGGTGGCTGACGGCGCGATCGTTCGGCGTCGGTCATCGCTCGAGGCCGCCGCCGCGGCCGCGCCGCGCCCGATCCACGCCCGCCTGCTGGCTGCCCGCGCGACCCTCGACGCGACGGCGTCGGCCCTCGCCGTCCTCGACCCGCAGGCGACCCTCGAGCGCGGCTACGCGATCGTCCGGCGGGCCGCCGACGAGCGGATCCTGCGCGATCCGGCCGAGGCTCCCCCCGGCACCTCCCTCGCGATCCGCCTTGCCGCGGGCGAGCTGCCCGCGACGGCCGGCGGGCCGGCGACGGCCGCCGAACGATGATCATCCTCGCGCTCTACGTCGGGATCGCGATCGCCATCCTCGCCATCGGGCTGGCCATTGGTATCCTCGTGTCCGGGCGGATCACCCGCTGGCTGGACCGCGCCGACGAGGAGCCCGATGACCGCTGACCCGCCCACGACCGCCGAGACCGCCGCGACGGCCCCCGACGCCGCGCTCGAAGCCCTGACCTTCGACGACGCATTTGCCGAGCTCCGGTCGGTCGTGGCCGAGCTCGAGGCCGGCGGGTTGGCCCTCGAGGAGACGATCGCCCGGACCGAGCGCGCGGTCGCCCTCCAGCGCCACTGCGAGAAGCTCCTCGGCGCGGCCGAGCTGCGCGTCCGCCAGCTGATCAGCCGGCCGGGCGGCGGGCTCGAGGCGCGTGACATCGCCGCCGACGAGGCCGCGGACGCCTAGGCCGCCTCGACCGGGCCCCCGTCAGTCGGGGCGAATGTTGTGGTTGAAGC
>JANLYK010000410.1:0-5258 GCA_031365595.1 Chloroflexota bacterium
ATCCGCAGACTGTCCTCCTCTGTGCCGCGCTGTCAGACAGGCGGGGTTGCGATCCGACCGATCGTAGCGGCATCCGACCGGATCGACCGGACATCGCATCGCAGTGACATGCCGCCGACCGCGCGGCCCTGACCGGGGGGGGAGGCCCGGGCGCAGCGTGATCGGCGGCATGGGCGAAGGTATTGCACCTGGACCTGAATCCAGGATGAGCAATCGTGACGCTGACCGACGGCGCAGCTCGGCGCCGCCGGTCCGCGACGATGACGACGATCCGGGCGTTACTCCTCCCCTGCTCGATCGGATCGCTGAGTCCGTCGAGCGCCAACGCCTGTTCGTGGCGATGGCGTCCCGCGAACTGCGGACGCCGCTTGCCGCACTCCGCGCGGAGCTCGACATTGTGGAGCGGGACGACGCGAGCCTCACCGACGACCGGGAGGCCTTGCCCGAGGCGCAGGGCGATGCCATTCGCCTCGCAAGCCTCGCGACCAGTCTCCTCGACCTGGCGACGACCCACCAGACGTCCCAGTCATGCGGGTCGGAGGAGAGGATCCGCCGGTCGCACATGACGAGGGCCACGCCCGCGGGATTCAGGCCGTCCTCCAGGAGCACCAGGGTCCGCCGGAGGTTGCGCTGCCAGCGGTCGGAGTACCCGGCGAGGAGCAGGTCGAAGGCGCCCGCCCGCGCCTCGGCGAGCATCTCGGTCATGGTCGTCGACCGCCAGACCGTGCGGCCGCTGTGGGGCGACCGGGTAGACGAGCCCCGTCTGCACGTGGATGCCGAAGAATGGGACGCCGGCGACCCGTCAGGGCCGCCGGCGTCCGGCATGGTCGATGACGCCGCGCGTCAGTCAGTTCGGGAAGTCGAACGATCCAGTCACCGTCGCGTACGCATCGACGATGCCGGACCCGTAGAACCCGTTGAACTCGGGGGTGCCCTCGCACAGGGCATTGAACTCGGCCGGTCGGCCGACGTTCGCGTACGAGAACAGCGCCGGATCCGGGCAGGCGTGTCCGGCGGCGCCTTGGGTCAGGACGTACTCCGTCTTCCACGGGGCGAGCCGGAGGCCGCCCTTGTGGCGAGGATCCTTGACGCCGAACCGGCTGACGGCGAGTGCCGAGACGCCGGTCGCGTGAGGTGAGGCCATCGACGTGCCCTGGAGGTAGGCGTAATAGCCGCAGGTGCTGCCGTCGCAGTCCTTCATGACGCCGGCCGCAGTGCCGGCCGGGGTAATGTTACCGACGGCATCGACCCGGCCCTGGGCCTGAAGCACGTGAAGCGGATAGGTCGACAGGATCTGGTTGCCGTTCGTCCGGAACGACGGCGTCCCGAACCCGTCCCGGAACCAGCCGCCCGGAGCCGACACGGAGATCTGCTCGACGCCGTAGTTCGAGTAGTCAGACTTGGCCGTCGACGGCCCGAGGGCCGAGACGCCAATCACGTGGTGCCCCTCGACCGGCAGGTCGACGCAATCCGCATTGTCGGTTGGGCGGAGATAGGCCGTGTCGGGCGGGTAGTCCGGGCTCGAGGCGTCCGCCCGCGGATGGCCGAGGTCCTCGTGATTGTTGCCGAGCGACCCGATCAGCGTCACGTCCTTGGCGTGGGCGTAGTCGAGGGCGCGGTTCATCGCCTCGATGATCGCCCGCTGCTCCAGCTGCGCCGCGGGCGAGTCGGCCGGGTTCGCGGTGCAGTTGTAGAGCCACGGGTCGACGTAGAACGACATGTTGATCACGTCGACGCCGATGTCGGCCCCATACGTGAGGGCGTTCGTCACCGGACCGAGGAACAGGTATCCGCTGTCCTGGCCGCCGCGAATGTTGACGAGCCGGACGCCCGGCGCGACGCCGGACACGCCGAGCCCGTTGGCGGCCGCGGCGACCGTGCCCGCAACGTGGGTCCCGTGGCCGCTGTCGTCCTCCGTCGCCGGATCGACACACGAAGCGACCTCGCACGCCCCGTCGATCGCCGGAATATCGGTTGTGAAATTGCGCGAGAGGGAGGTCTCGAGCTGGCCGGCGAGATCGGGATGGGATGCGTCGATCCCCGAATCGAGGATTCCAACGAGGACCCGCCCATCGCCGGCGTTTACCGCCCGGGCGAGGTCGGAGCGGACCATCGCGAGGCCCCATGCCAGCGGATCGAGCGGATCCATCTCGGCGGTCGAGCCGCCATGGCGCGGGCCTCCTGGGTTGCCGGCGTGGATCGCCTCCACCTCGGCGTCGGTGGGCTTGGACGGCTGCGCGTCAGGGATCCTGCCGATCGGCCGCTCGCCGCTCGCGCCGAGCACCGCGCGCGACGCGGAGACGGCCTCGATGAACCCGTCGGCCGGGCCAAGGACACTGACGGTCCCGATCGCGTCGTTGCGGCCCGTGACCGTGCCGCCGGCCCCCAGGATCGCGCGGGTCACATCGCTCGTCGCCGCTCCGAGCTCGGCGACGACGACATAGCGGACGAGGCTGCCTCCGAGGGTCGCTGCCGGCGCGCCGAGTGCGAGTGTCGCACCGAGCATGGCCGCGGCGACTGCCGCGGTACCTCGCTTCACTTGGCGATGTGTGGACCTGGTCATGGTCGCTCCTCCGCTCGCTCTCCCGAAGCTGGACCGCCATTCTGATCCTTCGATCGGCAGATCGCCCGCCGCACCTGCGTGACGGAATGCCCGCCGCACGCGGAGGCCTCCCACCCGCGCCGGCGATCGGGCGTTGCAGCACGCCAGATCACCGGTTGCGCCACGCGCTACGATGTCCACCGAGTTTCCGGACGTGACGCGTGCGCAACGATGAGACAACCTCGACGGTGTCCTCGTGACCTCGCCCGAAGCCTCGACGCCACCTGCCCGTCCCCGTCCCCGTCCCGGTTCCGTCCGCCAAGGGGTGCCCGTCGTGACTGAGCTGCTCGTCGAGATGACCGACATCAGCAAGAGCTTCCCGGGTGTCCAGGCCCTCGACGGCTGTCGGTTCGAGCTGCGGCCCGGGGAGGTCCATGCGCTCGTCGGCGAGAACGGCGCCGGCAAGTCGACGATGATGAAGCTCCTGGCCGGCATCTACCGCCGGGACGCGGGCACGATCAGGGTCAAGGGCCAGGAGGTGGACATCGCCTCCCCGCGGGCCGCCCAGGACCTCGGGATCAGCATCATCCACCAGGAGCTCAATCTCATGGGCCACCTGACCGTGGCCCAGAACATCTTCATCGGCCGCGAGCCGCGCGGTGCCCTGCCGTTCCTCCTCGACGAGCGGGCCCTCAACGAGAACGCCCGGAAGCTGTTCGAGGAGCTCCATATCAAGCTCGACCCGCGGACGCGCGTCTCCCACCTGGCCGTCGCCCAGCAGCAGATGGTCGAAATCGCGAAGGCGCTGTCCTTCAACTCCGACGTCCTGATCATGGACGAACCGACGGCCGCCCTCACCGACACGGAGATCGACGAGCTGTTCCGGATCATCCGTCACCTTCGCGAGCGAGGGGCCGGGATCGTCCACATCTCGCACCGGCTCGAGGAGCTGAAGCAGATCTCCGATCGCGTCACGGTCATGCGCGATGGCCGCTACGTGGACACGGTCCAGACGGCCGACACGAAGATCCAGTCGATCATCTCGATGATGGTCGGGCGGACGATCTTCGAGGAGGCGCCGGAGCTGCCCGAGGTGCCCGACCCGGAGGTGGTCCTGTCGGTCCGGCACCTCACCCGCGGCCGGGCGATCCGGGACGTCAGCTTCGAACTCCACCGCGGCGAGATCCTTGGCATCGCGGGCCTCGTCGGTGCCGGCCGGACCGAGGTGGTCCGGGCCGTCTTCGGCGCGGACCCGCGCGAATCGGGCGAGGTCCTCGTCCACGGCAAGGCCGTCCCGATCCGGACACCGACCGACGCCGTCGGCCACGGGATCGGCTACCTCTCCGAGGACCGCAAGCGGTTCGGCCTGGCGTTGACTATGGACGTCGAGACGAACACCGTCCTTGCCTCGCTGGGCTCGTTCGCCGATCGGAGCGGGGTCATCGACGTCGGCCGGACCAGATCCACGGCGCTGGCCCACGTCAAGAGCCTCTCGATCAAGACGCCGTCAATCCGGCAACGGGTGCGGAATCTCTCGGGGGGCAACCAGCAGAAGGTCGTCATCGCCAAGTGGCTGACCGCCGACACCGAGATCCTGATCTTCGATGAACCGACGCGCGGCATCGATGTCGGTGCGAAGAGCGAGATCTACCGGCTCCTGAACGACTTGGCCCGGCAGGGCAAGGCGATCATCATGATCTCCTCCGAGCTGCCCGAGATCCTCCGGATGAGCCACCGCATCGTCGTGATGTGCGAAGGGCGGATCACCGGCGAGCTCGGCGCGGGCGAAGCCACGCAGGAGCGGATCATGGCTCTCGCGACGCAGCGCGAAGCGGTCGCGGCCGCATGACCCCGTCCTCGCCATCCGGCATCACCCCAGATCGAGGCAGCAGTCCGATGCAGAAGCCGAGTGCGACGAGCCAGTCGAGGATGAGCGCCCTGATGACGGGCGACGCGCTCCAGCGGATCCTTGCGCTCGGTGCGCTGGTGATGCTCCTCATCTTCTTCTCGGCGATCTCGGAGCCGTTCCGGACGACCGAGAACTTCACCTCGATCCTGGTCGCGACCGCGGTCAACGGCGTCCTGGCCATGGGCGTGACCTTCGTGATCATCACCGGCGGCATCGACCTGTCGGTCGGGACGACGATGACCCTGTGCACGGTGGTCCTGGGCCTGGCCGTGACGAAGATGGGCCTCCCCCTGTGGATCGGCCTTCCGGCCGCGATGGCGGCCGGCGCGTTCATCGGCATGCTCAACGGCCTGCTGATCGCGAAGGCCAAGCTGCCGCCGTTCATCGCGACGCTGGGCATGCTCAACGTGGCCCGCGGGCTTGCCCAGATCCTGTCCGACGTCCGACCGATCTACTTCGAGGGCAACCCTGAGTTCTACGACTCGTTCATGGGCAAGGCCGTCCTCGGGATCCCGAACGTCGTGTTCATCATGTTCGGTGCGGGGCTCATCGCCCACCTCGTCCTGACCAAGACGGTTCTCGGTCGGTACACGTTCGCGCTCGGCTCCAATGAGGAGGCCACCCGCCTGTCCGGAGTCAACGTGGACCGCTGGAAGATCGCGGTCTATGCTCTGTGCGGGCTGTTCGCGGGCCTGGCCGGCATCCTGATCGGTGCCCGGATGACGTCGGCCCAGCCGTCGGTCGGCCTGGGCTACGAGCTCGACGCGATCGCGGCGGCGGTCATCGGCGGTACGTCGCTCAGCGGCG
>JANLYK010000090.1:0-3845 GCA_031365595.1 Chloroflexota bacterium
GCGGCGAGGTCGGCCCGGAGGCGATCGACGAGGGGCATCGCGAGGGCGATCTCGGGAACCAGGACGAGCGCGGGCCGCCCCCGCTCGAGCGACGCGATGATCGCCTCGACGTAGATCGCCGTCTTGCCGCCGCCGGTCACCCCGTCGAGGAGGAGCGGCGTCGGATCGCCGGCGCCGACGGCGTCCCGGACGACCGCGACGGCCTCGGCCTGGGCAGTCGTCAGGTCGGCGCCCGGGGGACGGCCGCCGCGCAGCCCGACGGATCGACCGGCGAGGGGCTGGCGCGGACGCTCGCGGACCTCGACCTCGATGAGCCCGCGCCGGACGAGCCCGGCCACCGTGGCGGTTCCGTGCCGATCGCCGAGGCCGGCGGCGGCCAGCCCTGCCCCGCCCGGCTCGCCACCGTCCGCGTGGAGCTCCCTGAGCAGGGCGACCTGGCGCGGACCCAGTGGACGACCGTGAGGTCGCTCGCCCGCAGCCAACCGATCCGCCGCCTCCCGGCCGGCCGCGCTCAGCCCGACCCAGCGCTCGTAGCGCGGCCCGACGCCGGCGGCGAGGAGCGTCCAGTCGAGGGTCACGAGCCCCGTCTCCTCCAGGACCCGGAGACGCCGGACGAGCCCGGCCCGGCCCTCGGACGAGACGAGGTCCCGGAGCGGGCGCGGGCCGCGCTCGAGCTGGTCGAGGAGGTCCTGGTCGGCGGCGGCGAGGGACGTCGAAACGGACGCGACCCCGGATGCAGGCGCGACGATCGGCGCGGCGGTCCGCTCGGCGAGGAGCTCGAGGCGCTCGAGCATGCCGGGCGGCAGCATCGCCCGGATCACGAGCGCGGGCGGGGCCAGGTAGTGCTGGGCGATCCACGCGGCCAGGCGCAGGGCGAGCGGCGGCAGGAGCGGCCCGTCAGCCCGGACGCGGCCGCTGATCGGTTTGGCCACGATCCCGTCGGGTTCCGGCGCGTCGCCGAGCACGATCCCGAGCGCCTGGCGCCGGCCGAACTCGACGAGCACGGCCTCGCCGTCGACGAGGTCCGCGAGGGCGGCCGGCACCGCGTACGTGTAGGCCCGCTGCCCTCCCCCGCCCGCGGCGTCGATCGCGACCGTCACGTGCCGGATCGCCGGCCCCGCCGCGCCACGATCGAGCCCGGGCGCCCCCGGATCGGGCGCGCCGAGAACCAGGTCGAACCCCGGCTGTTCGCTCAATGGCGCCACCGGCTCCGGCCCGCCGTCCCGCCCGGGGACGACCCGGCCGATCCCCTAGACCCGGACCCGCCGGCGCGGGTGGCGGCGATGCTCCTCGGCGATGATCTCGTCGATCGCCGCGGCGGTCTGCTCGACCTGACCCGTCTCGTTCGTCACGACGTGGTCGTAGTCGTCCTGGCGGGCGAGCTCGAGCGCGGCATTCCGTTGGCGCAGCTCGAGTTCGTCGGCCGTCTCGGTCGCGCGCGCCCGGAGGCGCTGGAACAGGGCCTCCATCGTCGGCGGGATCACGAAGATCAGGAGCGCTTGGCTGACCTGCTCCTTCACGACCTGGGCACCCTGGACGTCGATCTTGAGGATCACGTCCTTGCCGACCGCGAGCGCCGCCCGGACCTGGTCGCGCGGGGCGCCGTACCAGTTGCCGTGAACCTCGTTCGCCTCGAGCAGGCCGCGCGCGTCGCGGATCCGTAGGAACTCGTCGCGCGAGACGAACTGGTAGTCGACGCCGTCGACCTCGCCCGGCCGTCGGGCCCGGGTCGTCATCGTCACGACGTAGTGGCGTTCCTGCTCGCGACCGGTCGCCCGCTCGTGTTCGCGGAGGGCGTCGATGATCGTGTCCTTGCCCACCCCGGACGGGCCCGAGATGATGATGAGCATCGCCCCCGGGGCGCCGTCGATCGTGTAGTCGGGCCGGCCGGGGTCGTCCGAGACGTCGATGTCGTCGGCCACGAGGTGCTGGGCCGGCTCGCCGAACGCGGCCCGCAGCGAGACCGGGAGCTCGAGCTCGTCGGTCAGGGCTGACTGCTCGAGCTCCTCGGTCACCGCCGGCCCTCCGCGCTCGACAGGGCGGCGGTCCCGCCGGTCCGGAGCGACTCGAGCACCCCCTCGAGCTCGATCGGCAACGGGGCCTCGGCCCGGATCAGCTGGCCGCCGGTCGGCGACGTCAGCTGGAGTCGCCAGGCGTGCAGGAAGAGGCGATCGAGCGGCGATGCCCCGCCGACCGCGCGCGGGCCCTTGCGCGACGTGCCCGTTCCATAGACCGGATCGCCCGCGATCGGGTGGCCGATCGCCTCGAGGTGGACCCGGATCTGGTGGGTCCGGCCGGTGATCAGGTCGAGCTCGAGGAGCGTCCAGCCCGCGAACCGCTCCTTGACCCGGTAGCCGGTCGTCGAGGCCCGTCCGTCGGGCACGACGCCCATCTTCGTCCGGTGGCGCGGATCGCGCCCGATCGGCGCCTCGATCCGGCCCACCTCGGCCGAGACCTCGCCCATCACGAGCGCGAGGTACGTCTTCTTCACTCGGCGCGCCTTCAGCTGGGCCATCAGCGAGTGCTGGGCGGCGTCGGTTCGGGCGACCATCAGCAGGCCGCTCGTGTCGCGGTCAAGGCGATGGACGATGCCCGGCCGCTGCACCCCGGCGATCCCGCCGAACGTGTCCGCGTCGCCGTGGGCCAGCAGGGCGTTGACGAGAGTCCCGCCGCTGTGACCGGGCGACGGATGGACGACCAGGCCGGCCGGCTTGTCGACGATCAGGAGGTCGGCGTCCTCGTAGATCACGATGACCGGGATCTCGGGCGCGGGGGCGAGGTCGAGCTTCTCCGGCTCCGGGACGACGAGCTGGAGCGCGGTCCCGGGTCCGATCACGGTGTTGGCCTTGAGCGCGAGCCCGTCCAAGGTGAGATGGCCGAGCGAGATCAACTTCTGGACATGGCTCCGGGACAGGCCCGTGACGTCGGCGACGTAGCGGTCCACCCGCTGGGCGCCCGCATCGGCCGGAACCTGAAGCGCGTGCGTGCCGGGCGGGGTCATCGCGGCGGCGCCTCGTCGGGCCAGTCGTCGCCTTCGGCTGCGCGCGCCGGGTCGGCCGAGGTCGATGCGGGCGCTGACCGAGCCGGCCCGTCCACGAGCGACGGCCGGATCGCCGCGATGAACAGCAGCAGGATCGCGAGGCTGATCGCCGAATCCGCGACGTTGAACGTGTAGAACCGGAGCGAGCCGAGCCCGACGTCCACGAAGTCGACGACGTAGCCGAGGCGCAGGCGATCGACCATGTTGCCGATCGCGCCGCCGAGCAGCAGGCCAAGGGTGACGGTCAGGTACAGGGTTCCGGCTGCCCGGGCGTGGTAGACGACGATCAGCGCGACGACGGCAATGGACACGAGCCCGAACATCGCGGCGTTGTCCTTGAACAGCCCGAACAGCGCACCGGAGTTCTGGCCGAACACGATCCGGACGGTCTCGCCGATCACGTCGACCGATTGGCCGGGCGCGAAGGATCCCGTGACGAGGGCCTTGCTGACCTGGTCGACGACGACGACGGTCGCCGCAAGGGCGAGGAACAGCGGCCAGCGCCGGCGGCTCGTCGTCGCGACGGACGGACGGGCATTCATCCGGGCGCTCGTCGTCACTGGCGGCACGTCGTCGGTCATCCCGCGACCGGTCCGATGCGCCGAATGGCGATCGCGACGGACGAACCGCCGAGCTCGACGGTGCCGCGCGTCACGTCCACGTCGGACGGTGCGGCGGCTCGCCGGACCTCGTCGGCCAGGGTCTCGGTCGCGACCGCTTCGAGGTGATCCCCGATCGCCCCATCGAGCCCGCCGACCCACAGCTCGATCCGGTCGTCGAGGGCCAGCCCGGCGTCCTTGCGCAG
>JANLYK010000091.1:0-5223 GCA_031365595.1 Chloroflexota bacterium
GCGGCGCCCGCAGCCCGTCCCCGGGTCCCCAGGCGTCCGTTGGCCCGTCCCCCGCCCCGTCGGTCCCCATCGGCGCGTCAGCCTCGCCGACCGGCGCCAGGTTCGACCCGGCGCGCGTCCACGTCGCGGTCGAGCCGGTCGTCGACGGCCTCGATTCACCCCTCGCCGTCGTCAACGCGGGCGATGGCAGCGACCGCCTGTTCGTGGTCCAGCAGGGCGGGCGAATCCGGATCGTCCGTGACGAGGCCCTCGTCGAGCGCCCGTTCCTCGACATCGCCGAACGGGTCTCGTCGGGCGGCGAGCGCGGCCTCCTCGGACTCGCGTTTCATCCGGACTACCCGACCGATCCGCGCTTCTTCGTCGACTACACCGACGAGCAGGGCAATACCCGGATCTCGTCGTTCCGGGTTGATCCGGCCAACCCCGACCGGGCCGATCCGGCCGGCGAGCAGCAACTCCTGTTCGTCCAGCAGCCCTACGCCAACCACAACGGTGGCGCACTGGCCTTTGGACCGGACGGCTTCCTCGTCGTCGCAATGGGCGATGGTGGCGGCGGGGGCGATCCCGAGGGCAACGGCCAGGATCTGACGGTTCTCCTCGGCAAGATCCTGCGGATCGACGTGGACGCCGCGGCCGGCGACCGAGCCTACGCGATCCCTGCCGACAACCCGTACGCCGACGGCGCCGACAACCGTCGGCCGGAGATCTGGCTGGCCGGTCTGCGCAACCCGTGGCGGCTGAGCTTCGACCGTCTGAGCGGCGATCTCTGGATCGGCGACGTCGGCCAGGGCGACCGCGAGGAGGTCGACGTCCAGCGCGCCGACGCCCCCGGTGGCACGAACTTCGGCTGGAACCGGCGCGAGGGAACCGCGTGCTACCGCACCGGCTGCGACGACCCGGCACTGACCGGCCCGGTCGCCGAGTACCGCCACGACGAGGGCTGCACCATCATCGGCGGCAACGTCTACCGCGGAGTGGCCCAGGCCGCGCTCGTCGGCGGCTACGTGTTCGGCGACTATTGCACCGGCCGCCTGTGGGCCATCGATCCGGCAACGACCGACGTCCGGACGCCGACGGTCGTCGGGGAGATGGGCCCCGGCCTGAGTTCCTTTGGCGAAGACGATGCGGGCGAGCTGTACGCCACCGACATCGCCGGTGGTCGGCTGCTTCGAGTGACCGCGACCGGCCGCTGACCGCTCGCCGCGCCCGAGTCGCGCGCCCGGCCCCAAAAAAGAGCGCCCTCAGGCGATCGCGAACGTCACACTGACGGAGACCTCGATCTCGCTCGTGCCGGCCTCGACCGGCGTGCTCGCGTCGGCCACCGCCTTCATCCGGAGCTCGGCCATCGGCCCGGGCGGGCCCGGCTCGACCGCGCCGCCCTCGACGATCGCGATGACGACACCGATCTCGACTCCAGCCTCCGCGGCGAGGGTGGCCGCCCGCCGCCGGGCATCCGCCACGGCCCGACGACGTGCCTCGGACAGGGCCTCGCTCGGGTCGGAGACGCGGAACGACAGCCCCTCCATGCTCGTGGCGCCCGCCGCGAGGGCGGCGTCGATCAACTCGCCGACCGTGGCAATTGCGCGGATCGTCGCCTCCACGGCGTTGGTGAGCTGGTAGCCCGTGATCGTCGGGCCCGACTCCGACGAGTAGTCGCGGACCGCGTCGAGTCCGACCAGCGTGGTCCGCAGGTCTCGGCGCTCGACGCCGCCGTCGGCCAGGGCGCCCAGCACGGCCTGCATCGTCGCGGCGGCCGTCGATCGCGCCGCGGTCGCCGTCGGTCGGACGACGACGACGCCGAGCCGGAGCAGAGCGACGTCCGGGTCGACCGCGACGACGCCCCGGCCCGGCACGCTGATCGTGCCCGACGGGCCGCTCGAGGCGGAGGTCACGAGCGCGCAGCGGCGGCACTCGGCGCCGGCGGGGTCGCCCGCCGGATCGGCCGAAGGTAGAGCGTCAGGACGACGATCAGATAGGTGACGTGGGCGACGAGCGTGAGCACGGCCGGGTCCGCGCTGTAGCCCAGGATCGCCCGGAGGAACGCGCCGACGCCGTCCGAGTGCGGCAGGGTCGCGCTGATGTCGTAGGCGACGGCCGTCCACGGGCCGTTGCCGAGCGCGCCGATCTCGACGAACTCGCCGATGCCGTGACTGAGCAACCCGGCCGCGATGAACACGAGCGCGATCCCGGTCCAACGGAAGAACGAGCCCAGGTTCAGTCGCCGGCTGCCGCGGTAGATCCCGTATCCGATCGCTGCCGCAACAACCAGGCCGGTCAGCGCGCCAAGGAGCACCCAGGCCGCATCCGCCCGGGCCGACGTCGCCTGGCCGACGAGGAAAAGCGAGGTCTCGAGACCTTCGCGGATGACGGCCGTGAACGCCAACAGGGCCAGGCCCCAGGTCGCCCCGGACGCGACGGCGCGATCGACCGCGGCCTGCAGCTCGCCCTTGACGGAGGCCGCCTGGCGGCGCATCCAGAACAGCATCCAGGTGACGACCGCGGCTGCCACGAGCATCATCGTGCCCTCGAAGATCTGCTCGTACGGCTCCTCGAAGGCGCCGACCGTGTTGAACAGGATGATCCCGACCACGAGGCTCAGGCCCGCGGCCAGACCCGCGCCGAGCCAGACGCGACCGGCCTGGTCCGCACGGCCCGTTCGGGCGAGGTAGGCAAGGACGATGCTCACGATCAGGGCCGCTTCGACCCCCTCGCGCAGGCCGGTCAACAGGCCGCTGGTGTAGGACCCCAGATCCACGCGCACATCTCCGGTGTCGGGCTGCCGGCAGCGGACGCGGCCGGTCAGGTCGTCGCGCCGAAATCTAGCGCCGCCTGTCGCGTTCGGTCAAGCGCCCTTGCATGGGGGTTGCAGGGATGCCTGACAATGGTCGTCATGGATCTGCAAGGTGGCGGTTCGCGCCGCGCGTCGGGTCGTGACGACGGGGCGCCGAGACTCCAGCCGTGGACGACCTGACCCCCAGTCCGATTCGCGCGCCCGCGACCCGGCCGGGACGCCCGAGCAGCGCCTATCGTGTGCTGAGCCGGCGCTCGGGCTATGGCGTCGCCCACCGTCGGGCTGCGACCGGTCGCGATCGGCCCAGGCGCGACGGGCCCGCCGGCCGGGTGACCCGGATCGTCATCGGCCTGCTCACAACCATCCTCGTCGGGTCGATCGCCCTGGTCGGCGTCGCCGCCGTCGGGACACTGGCCACGGTCGCGGCTCTGTCGCAAGGCCTGCCCGACCCAACGAACCTGTCGGCCCTGACGTTCTCCCAGCCGACGACCGTCTACGACCGGACCGGCAAGATCCAGCTCGGGCGGTTCCAGCGGGAGCAGCGCCGGGTCGTCGCCTATGACGAGGTCCCCAGGCTCGTGCTTGACGCGACGACCACCGCCGAGGACCGCTCGTTCTGGGCGAACAGCGGTTTCGATCCGGCGGCAATCATCTCCGCCGTCGGCGACCAGGTGGCCGGGACGAGCGAGCGCGGCGCGTCGACGATCACCCAACAGCTCGTCCGCGCCCGGCTCCTGCCCGAGGACGTCATCGCCCCCGGCTCCGACCGCTACCTGCGCAAAGCGAAAGAGCTGATCCAGTCGTCGCGACTCACCTCGGCCTTCCCCGGCGAGGAGGGCAAGGAACGGATCATCACCGCCTATCTCAACGAGATCTTCTATGGCCACGATGCCTATGGAGTCGCCGCGGCGGCCCGGATCTACTTCGGGGTCACCGATCTCGCCAAGCTGACGTTCGCCCAGGCGGCGCTCCTGGCGGGCTTGCCGAAGTCGCCCTCGAACTTCGATCCCTACCGCTACGCCGTGGCCGATGCCGACGGCCGGCTCGTCGTGCCGCCCGACGCCCCGCCGGTCGTGCGCCGCAACTACATCCTGAGCAACCTCTCGACGTCGCGCTGGACGACCCTCACCAAGGCCGAGCTCGGGGCCGCCCTCGACGAGCCGGTCGTCCTCGTCGGCGACGTGCCGCTGTCCTTCCGGGCGCCGCACTTCACCTGGCAGGTCCGCCGTCAGCTCCAGGCGATCCTCGGCCCGGACGTCACGATCGAGACTGGCGGCTACACCGTCATCACGACCCTCGACTGGAAGGCGGAGGCCCTCGCCGAGAAGTGGCTGACCGCATCGGCGATCGCCCCGAACCTCAAGACCAAGGCGTCCGCGTCGTTGCTCGCGCGCCTCAAGATCGGCGCGGCTGACCGGCGCTGGATCAACGCCCTGCATGGCAAGGACCTGCACAACGCCGCTCTCGTGGCGATCGATTACCGGACCGGCGACGTCCTGGCCTACGCCGGCAGCGCGGGCTACTACCAGGACAAGCTCGCGAGCAAGAAGTTCGAGCCGAAGTACGACGCGGCCGGAGACGGCGCCCGGCAGCCGGGCTCGGCGTTCAAGCCGATCGTCTACGCCAGCGCGTTCGACGCGAGGAAACTTTCGCCGGGCAGCCTCCTGCTCGACATCACGACCGAGTTCGGGAAGGGCTGGACGCCGCGCGATGCCGACCAGCTCGAGCGCGGTCCGGTCCTGGTCCGGAAGGCACTCCAGTACTCGCTGAACATCCCCGCGATCCGGGCTCTTGGCCGGGTCGGCAACGAGGCCGTGGCGGCACGCGCCGAGAAGTTCGGGATCCGCTTCACCGGCGGGACCAAGGGCTTCCTGCAGGCCGGCCTGGCCGGGGCGATCGGGACCGTCGAGGTCCGCCCGATCGACCTGACCGCGGCCTACGGGGCGATCGCCAACGGCGGCGTCCGGGTCCCGCCGCGGATGATCCTCGAGGTCCGCGATGCCACCGGCACGACGATCTACCGGGCACCGAAGCCGGCCGGCGTGCGGGCGGTCAGCGCCCAGGCCGCGTATCTGGTCACCGACATCCTGTCGGGCAACACCCAGCCGCAGCAGAACCCGATCTGGTCCGCCGCCCTCGAGCTGCGCAACGGACCGAAGGGCCAGCACCGGCCGGCGGCCGTCAAGACCGGCACCGCGAACGATGCCCGCGACCTCGCGACCTACGGCTTCCTGGCACCGCCGAGCGCCGCCGACGCCCCGGCCTACGCGGTCGGGATCTGGATGGGCAACAGCGACCACTCCAACCCGAAGTCGGCCAAACCGGCGACGTCGCTGACCGCGGCGGCACCGCTCTGGCGGGCCTTCGTCCGGGACCTCACCGCGAAGCAACCGATCACCGACTTTGCCCGGCCCAAGGGCGTCGTCCGGGCG
>JANLYK010000107.1:0-5750 GCA_031365595.1 Chloroflexota bacterium
CGACCTATTTCACCCCGATCTCGATCAGCCTGAATGTCGACTCGTTCGAGCACCTCGAGTTCGACACGCGACCGGACCAGCTCCTCGTCTACAGCCTCGTCCAGGGCGACGAGCGGGTGATCATCGAGTACGCCCCGCTCGCGACCGAGCACGCCGGCACCGGTGGTGCGCAGCAGCTCACGTTCGACACGAGCGGCTTCGTCCAGATGGAGCTCCAGGGCCTTGGCGGCGAGGACCCGGTCGGCGACCCGGTCATGGACGACCCGGAACCCGCCCGCCGGGCGACCGAGCCCGACATCGAGGCGTAGGTCGGCGTCGGCAGGTCGACGCGCTCGGGCTAGTGGCCCCGCTCGCCCCGGACATACGGCACGCCGAGCGCCGCCGGCGCCCCGATCCGGCGCCTCGCCGCCGCCCGTGAGCCGAGGATCACGACCGCGATCACGAACAGGTACGGGAGCATCTCGAGGAAGAACGTCGCCGAGCGCCCGGGCAGGAACGGGTTCTGGACGCCCAGGATCGTCGGGACGCCCTGCAGGCCGAGGATGAACGGCGAGATCGCCGCGAACAGGTAAGCGCCGAATGCCGCTCGGATCGGGTTCCAGCGGGCGAAGATCACCAGGCCGATCGCGATCCAGCCCCGCCCGTTGACGGTTTGATCGCCGAACCAGCCGGGCGAGACGGCGAGCGTGATCGTCGCTCCCGCGAGACCCGCCAGCATTCCCCCGAACACGACGTACGCGAGACGCAGCCGATGGACGCCGATGCCCTGGGCGTCTGCCGCAGCCGGCGCTTCGCCGACTGCCCGGAGATGGAGCCCGGGCCGCGTTCGCTCGATCCAGAACCACGCGGCCGGCACGAGCACGAAGCCGAGATACACGAGCACGCTCTGGTCGCGGAAGACGATCGGGCCGAGGATCGGGATCTCGGACAGCAACGGGATCGTCAGGGCGGGCAGGCGCTCGACGTTCGTGTTCGTCAGGCCCTCACCGAGCACGCGGGCGAGGCCGGTTCCGAGGAACGTCAGGGCCAGGCCGGACACGACCTGGTCGGCCCGGAGATGGATCGTGACGACGCCGTGGAGCAGGCCGAACAGGCCGCCGACGAGGAGTGCGGCCGCGACGCCGATCCACGGGTTGCCCGTTGCGCCGGTGACCGAGAAGCCGGCCACCGCGCCCATCAGCATCATCCCCTCGACGCCGAGGTTCAGGACCCCGGCCCGCTCGGCGAAGATCTCGCCGATCGCGGCGAACAGCAGCACGGTCCCGGTCGCGAGCCCGGCCGCGACGATCAGCCCGAGGTCCATCAGCCGGCCTCCGGGGTCGGCGTGGCGGCCGCGGAGGGCGCCACGGGCGCCCCACCGCCACGATCGATCCGGACCCGGTAGCGGACCAGGACGTCGCCCACGATCAAGGTGAACAGGATGATTCCCTGGATCATCGACGGCACGCCGGACGGCTGGATCTCGCGGCCGGCGAGGATCAGCGCCCCGAACAGGATCGCGGCCACGATCACCCGACCCGGCCGGAACTTCGCGAGGTAGGCCACGATCACCGCCGTGAACCCGTAGCCGGGCGAGATGTGGTCCTGCAGACGATGGACCGTGCCGTTGACCTCCGACATCCCGGCGAGGCCGGCGAGCGCACCCGAGATCGCGAACACGACCACCAGCCGGCGCCCGATGTCGATCCCGGCGTACCGGGCGGCGCGCGGACTGTCGCCGATCAGCCGGATCTCGTAACCGAAGCGCGAGCGCTCGAGGAACAGCCAGAGGAGCCCGGCTGCGACCAGCCCGAACAGGAGCCCGAGATGGACGGTCAGGCCACCGAACGCGGGCACGACGTCGGCGAGGTCCGTGAGCCGCGGCAGCCATGCCGCCTCGGGGAAGGGCTTCGTCTGCTGGAACCCGCCCTGGCTCCACGGCCCGAAGACCCAGAACTGGATCCAGAACAGGGCGATGTAGTTGAGCATCAGGGTCGCGATGATCTCGTTGACCCCGAGGCGCGCCCGGAGGACGCCCGGGATCAGGCCCCACAGCCCGCCGGCGGCCATCCCGGCCAGCATCATGAGGGGGATCAGGACGATCCCCGGCAGCCCGGCCGGCACGAGCGGGAACAGGACCACCGCGCTGGCGCCCCACGCACCCAGGAGGAACTGGCCCTCCGCCCCGATGTTCCACAGGCGCATCCGGAAGGCAAGCGCGCACGCCAGGCCGGTCAGGATCAGGGGCGTCGCCTTGACGAGTGTGTCGGACAGGACCCCGACGCTCCCGAACGAGGCGTCGAGGATGTGGAGGTATGAACGGATCGGGTCGCCGCCGACGATGGCGATGATCGCGCCGGAGATGACCAGGGCGACGACCACGGCGCCGAAGGTGATTGCCGGCGACAGCCAACGGGGGGTCGCCGTCCGGGGCTCGAGCCGGACATTCACGCTGCCTCCTCGTCGCCGCCGGTCATCAGCAGCCCGATCCGCCCGATCTCGGCCTCGGCGACGGGCATCGATCCGACGATCCGGCCCTCGTACATCACGTCGACCCGGTCGGCCAGGGCGAGAATCTCGTCGAGCTCCTCGGAGATCAGCAGGATCGCCGCGCCCGTCGAGCGCATCTCGAGGAGCAGGCGGTGGACCGACTCGATCGCCCCGACGTCCAGGCCGCGGGTGGGCTGGACCGCCACGAGCAGGCCGGGCCGGGTCTCGATCTCACGGGCCAGGATCGCCCGCTGGAGATTGCCCCCCGAGAGCAGCCGGACCTCCGTGTCGACCGTGGGGGCGGCGATCCGGTACGTCTCGCGCAAGCCGTCGGCCAGGGTCCGGGCGGAGGCGTCGTCGACCAGCCAGCCGCGGGCCACGGGAGCCTCGCGGTAGCGCTTCATGATCAGGTTGTCGGTCAGCGACAGGTTCGGAGCGCTGCCGACCGACGTCCGATCCTCGGGCACGTGGGCGACCCCCTGGCGGAGGACCGTCGCGGCCGAGCGATTGGCCACGGGCTCGCCCGCCACGAGGATCTCGCCGGTGCACGGGCGCAGGCCGGTGATGAACTCGTCGAGCTCGCCCTGGCCGTTGCCGTCGACCGCGGCGATGCCCACGATCTCGCCGGCCCGGACCTGGAGCGAGACGCTCCGGAGGGCGGGCAGCTCGCGGTCGTTGCTGGCCGACACACCCTGAACGTCGAGCACCACCGGCCCGAGCTCCACATCGGATCGATCGAGCGACTCGAGGACGCTCCGGCCGACCATCAGGCGAGCGAGGTCGGCCTTGGTCGCGCCGGCCGTGGGCAGCCCGGCGGCGGTGACCTTGCCGCGGCGCATGACCGTCACCCGATCCGCGATCGCGAGCACCTCTCCGAGCTTGTGGCTGATGAAGACGACGCTCCGGCCCTCGGCGGTCATCGTCCGGAGCGTCGCGAAGAGGTCGTCGGCCTCCTGCGGGGCGAGGACCGCGGTCGGCTCGTCCATGATCAGGATCCGGGCTCCTCGGTAGAGCATCTTGAGGATCTCGACCCGCTGCTGCTCGCCGACCGACAGCTGCCAGATCCGGGCGCGCGGGTCGATCCGCATCCCGAACCGCTCGGCCAGATCGGCGACCTCCGCCTCCGAGCGCCGCTCGCGGAGCAGGAAGCGTGGACGATCGAGCCCGAGCAGGATGTTCTCGGTCACGGTCTGCGACGGGACGAGCGTGAAGTGCTGGTGGACCATCCCGAGCCCGGCCGCGATCGCGTCCCGTGGCGACCCGAACGCCACGGCCATACCGTCGACCCGGATCTCGCCGGCGTCGGGCCGGTAGAGCCCCGCCAGGATGTTCATCAGGGTGCTCTTGCCCGCCCCGTTCTCGCCGAGCAGGGCATGGACCTCGCCGCGACGCAGGTCGAAGTCGACCAGGTCGTTGGCGAGCACACCCGGGAACCGCTTGACGATCCCGCGTGCCTCGACGGCAAGTGGCGGGGCGACACCGCCCGTGGCGGCTGCGTCGTCGGACGATGGCGCCCATTCGGGCGGTGGCGCGTCGAGGGAATCGGTCATGGACGACCCGACATGAATGCGTCGAGGCCCGCGGACGCGCGCCCGCGGGCCTCGACCGGACGACCTAGCCGAGCGGCGGCAGGGGCACGCTGATGCCCTCGTTCCACCAGTACATGCAGACGGTGCATTCCGAGCCCGGGGCGCCGGGCGGGAACTGGTCGAGATCGGACTGCTTGAGCTTCTCGCCCGCCTTCAGGAGCTCCTTGCCGGCGTTGTCCTTGAGCGGTCCGGCGAAGACGTCGAACCGGCCGAAGGTGCCAGCCAGCATCTTCGCAAGCGTGTCCTTGACCAGGGTCAGGTCGGCCGCCGGCAGCTCGGCCACGCCCGGCTGCAGGGCCTCGCCGGCCATGAAGCCGAACAGGCCCATGGCCTTGGCGTTGGCGTCGAAGTACTCGTAGCCGGCGGTGTACTTCTTGTCCTTCACCTGCTGGGCGATCCGGGTGTACTCGGGACCCCAGATCCAGTACGGGGCGGTCAGGCAGCTGCTCTTCGAGCAGGACGA
Organism: Chloroflexota bacterium; assembly: GCA_031365595.1. Taxonomy (GTDB): domain Bacteria; phylum Chloroflexota; class Limnocylindria; order Limnocylindrales; family CSP1-4; genus CF-46. The sequence goes on from JANLYK010000107.1 coordinate 4,522, forward strand.
CGGATGGTCATAGGTGACGGCCCACTTCTTCTTCTCGAGCGCGACGTCGGCGACGGCCGGGGTGTCCGCTCCGGTGAAGACGACCTGGGCGCCGGCATCGAACAGGGAGGCGGCGCCATCCCGCTCCTTCTGGGGATCGTGCCAGGTGTTGATGAACCGAACGTCGATCGTGCACTCAGGGCAGGTCACCTTGACGCCCCGTGCGATCGCGTTGCCGAGCCGGATCTCCTCCGGGATCGGGAAGGTGGCCATGTACCCGATCTTCGGGTTGCCGTCCTTCTTGGCTCGAGACCCCGCAAGCATCCCGGCGAGGTACTTGAAGTCCTCCATCGCGCCGAAGAAGTTGCCGAAGTTCGTGCCGTTCGACTTGAACCCGGTCAGGTGGAGGAAAGTCGTGTCGGGGAATTCCTTGGCGACGGTCTCCATCGGGTCCATGTAGCCGAAGGACGTGCCGATGATGAAGTTGAAGCCCTTCCGCGACAGGCTCCGGAAGACCTGCTCCGAGTCGGCGCCCTCGGGCACGAGCTCGATGTACGCGACGTGCGTGTCTGGCAGGTTCTTGCAGACGTACTGGAGGCCCTCGTAGTGGGCCTGGCTCCAGCCGCCATCGTCGTGCGGTCCGATCAGGACCATCGCGACGTTGAACTTGCCGCTGACGACGTCGGGGACCTGGAGTGCGCCGGTGCCGCCGGCCGCCGCGGCCCCGGCGACGCAGTCGTTGCCCGCCGCGCCGCTGCCGGCCGGGGCGCTCGCGGCTGGGGTCGCGCTGCAGGCGCCGACGACGATCGCCGCCGACGCCAACAGGCTCACCAGCCGCAGCCGTGTGCTCGCCATGGATGCTCCTCCTCAGCGCCGCGCGGATCGCGCTCGCGGCTTGCGCACGTGGATCGCACCGCCCGGGGGTGGCGCGCGCTCGGGCGACGACGCGGTTCCCGGTCCGCGCGGTCAGGACTGAAGAATAGCCCGCCGGGACGCCGGTGGAGGGCCGATCGCAACCTTCGCCGGGTCACGTTTCGGTGACGGTCCGTTGGGGGGCGGCGATCAGCGGCCGTCGGTGAGCAACCGGTCGCGAGCGACCCGTCCTGTACCATCGGCCGCGATGTTCGAACGTACCGCGCTGCCGTCGGGGCCGCGCGTGATCAGCGCCAGGCTCCCGGGCGCACGTTCGGTCTCCATCGCGGCGTATGTCCTCGCCGGCTCGCGCCTCGAGACGCCCGCGGAGGCCGGCG
>JANLYK010000120.1:0-7421 GCA_031365595.1 Chloroflexota bacterium
AAACGTCACGGACCGCGCCGCATCAGTCCGCCGAACGCACCGCGGGCCGAGTGTCCCGCCCCTGTCGACGAACCGCGATCAACTCGCCCGTTCGAGCACGACCATCGGGATCACTCGATCGGTCTTCTTGGGATACTCGCCGAAGCCGGGCATCTCGGCCACGTGGGCGGCCCACAGCCGATCACGCTCGGGTCCGGCCGCCTCGATCGTGGCCGAGACCGTGAAGACCTCGTTGTTGACCTCCGCGCTCGCCACGGACTGGGCCTTGAGGTTGTGGACCCAGGCCGGGTCCGTCGGGGCGCCACCCTTGGATCCCGCGATCACGATGCGATCGCCCTCCTTGCGATAGGCGAGGATCGCGGTTCTGGGTTCGCCGGAGCGGGCACCCGTCGTCGTCAGGATGACGAGCTGCCGGCCGTTGAACGGGCCCGACGTCGGGACCCCGCCGTGGGCGCGCATATCGGCGATCAAGTTGCGAGTCCAAGCCTCAGGATCGAAATCAGTCATCGAAGGTCGTCTCCGTCCCGTGTCATAGATGTGAGTCCGTTGCGGACGCAACGATCCCACGCTTGCGCGCATCGTGCAGCCGGCGCGTCAGACGCGCAGCTCGATCGGCGTGATCTCGATCTCGGCCAGCGACCCGTCGCGCTCGAGCGTGACCTCGACAGGGCGATCGACGAGGTCGCCCACCAGTCCCCGTTGGAGGTCGCCGACGCCCGCGATCGGCCGGCCGTCGAGGGCCACGATCACGTCGCCGGCACGGACTCCGGCCTTCGCAGCCGGGCTGTCGTCGAGGAGCTGGACGACGGCCAGACCCGACGACCGGCCGAGGCGTTCGGCCAGCTCCGACGAGAACCGACGAGTTCCACCGACGATCCCCAGATACGCGCGACGGACGCGCCCGTCGCGAATCAAGGCGTCCAGGATCGAGCGGGTCGCCGCGTCGACCGGAACCGCCAGCCCGAGCCCGACCCCGGCGACCGCGGTATTGATCCCGATGACCCGGCCGCGCACGTCGGCGAGGGCCCCGCCGGAGTTGCCCGGGTTCAGCGCCGCGTCGGTCTGGATCACGTTCTCGACGAGCCGGCTGGCCTGTCCGTCGCGGGCGGCGAGCGAGCGCCCGAGCGCGCTGACGACGCCGGCCGTGACGGTCCCGGCGAAGCCGAGCGGGTTGCCGATCGCCACCACCAGCTGCCCGACACGAAGCCGCGCGGCATCACCGAACGGGGCGGCCGTCAACTCGCCGCCCGTCGTTCGGACAACAGCCAGATCCGAGAGGGGATCGCGGCCGGCCACCTCGAACGGCAGTTCGTCGCCACCGACGAACGTGGCGGTACCCCGCTCCGCGCCGGCGACGACGTGGGCATTGGTGACGAGGAACCCGTCCGTCGTGAACGCGACAGCCGACCCGCTCCCGCCGCCCCAGACGCCGCCGCGGCGCTCGACCCGGAGGCTCGCGACGGACGGAATCAGCCGCGCGGCGGCCGTGCTCACCGCCGTCGAGTACGCGTCGAGCGCGTCGTCCTCGATCGCAAGCGTCAAAGCGTCGTCGGCCGCCGCGTCGACCGGCGGCAGCTCACGCAGGGCGACCATCGCTCAGGCCTCGCCGGACGCGTCGCTGCCGCCACCGACGCTGACAGCCCGCTCCTCGTCGCCTCGAACGATCTTCAGCTCGATCGGCATGCCGGCCTCGGCCAGGATCGCGGCCAGGCCGTCCGAGTCGGCCAGCGGCTTGCCGGCGGCCTCGATCAGGAGGTCGCCCTCGCGGATCCCGGCCCGATCGGCTGGGCTGCCGTCCTCGACGCCTCGCACCAGAAGACCCTCGCGCTCGGTGAGCCCGACGGAGCGCCGGAGACGCTGGGCGACGGCCGACGGGGCGATCGCGATCCCGAGCCGTGGCCGGCTGACGGACTCGCCGCGCGACAGGGCGTCGATCCGCTCGCGGAGCGCGGCGTCGGCCGGCCGGGCGAGATAGAACCCCTCGCCGATCCGGTTCGTGTTCAGCGCGACGAACCGCCCGCTGCCGTCGACGAGCGGGCCGCCCGAGGAGCCGGATGCGAGCGGTGCGGTGTGCTCGATGCTGCCGCCGATCCGGCTGCCGCCCGGGCCGCGGAACGTCTGCTCGATCGCCGAGACGGTGCCGGCCGTCACCCGCGCGGCGCCGGCGCCGGTCGAGGCCAGGCCGAAGACGATGTCGCCGACCGTGGGCTCCGCGTCCGACCAGGCGACGGGCGTGGCTCCGGTCGTCTCGACGTCGATGACCGCGAGGTCGCCGTCGGGGTCCACGCCGAGAACCGATCCGCGGGTCGACCGTCCGTCGCGGAAGGTGACCGTGACTTCGTCGCCGCGAAGATTGTGGGCGTTCGTGAGAACGCGGCCGTCGGCGATCACGACGCCGCTGCCGCGGACGCGCTGGCCGATTCCGACCACGGCCGGGCCGGCGCTGTCATGGACGCCGCGGATCGCGCTGGAGAGTTCGTCGAGAATGGACATCGGGTTGGTTCTCCGGTCGATGCTGGGGAACGACCGCCGAGCAGAGAGCATCGGCCCGCGCGGGTGGTCAGTTGTCAGTTGCAAATCGCAACATACAACTCACTCGCGAGAAACGCAAGCCCCGACTACGATGGCCTTCATGGCTGAAGCACCGACTCCGTACCGAAGCGTCGCCGGCTCACCGAGCGGCCTCGAGACGGCCCTGGATCGGGTCGGAGATCGTTGGTCGCTCCTCGTCGTCGACGCGCTCCTGGATGGACCGCGTCGCTTCGGCGAGCTCCGCGACGCGCTGCCCGGGATCGCCCCGAACATCCTGACCGACCGCCTCCGCCGCCTGGAACGAGAGCAGATTCTCGTCTCGACCCCGTACTCGACGCGCCCGCCGCGGATGGACTACACCCTGACCGGCGACGGCCGGGATCTCGCGTCGGCCCTCAGGCTCCTGTCCGATTGGGGGAGTCGACGAACGGGTGGCGAGCCCCTCCGCCACGATCGCTGCGGGACCCCGATCGAGGCTCGCTGGTTCTGCCCGACCTGTGGCCTGCCGGTCGGCGACGCGGAAATCGGCGGATCCGACGAGACGCGCCTGGTCTGACGATCGGCGTCGGCGCGTTGCGAGCCTACGGGGTGGGAGCGGGAGCGGTCGCGGCGCCTTTGCCGATCAGGGTGACGCCCGTGATCCGCGAGTAGTGCGAGTAGTAGGTCACCTTGTGGATGACCGTCGAACCCTGGTAGACGGTGACCGTGCGCCAGACATCCTTGCCCGCCACCGGGTACTCGATCCGCTTGCTGGTGCCCGCGGCCAGGCTGGACGTGTACACGACCGTGTCGGTGGCCGGCTTCACGTTCCTGACGGTCGGGGCGGAGATCACGACCCGCCGCCCGGTCGGCACGCTGTACAGGACGAAGCGAACGTAGCCCCGGCTGCCGTCACGGATCTTGTAGCCGCGGATCAGCACCGGGTAGTTCGTGTCATTCGTCCAGGACATCGTCTGGACCGAACCTGATGAGCTCTTGAAGACGGTGGCGTCGAGGCCCTCGGGGTAGCGGTCGATCGCGTAGTAATGGTTGCGCCGGGCGCCCATCTCGAAGCCGGCCCGGAGCGCGGCATTGAAGAGCGTCGTCGAGCACGAGCAGATCCCACCGGCGAGCGCGCCCTGGGGCTCGGTCTTGCCATTGATGATCGCCCCGCCGGCGCCGTAACCGCGGGCCCGGGTGACCGGACCGACCGCGTTCCAGAAGTCGAACACCTCGCCGGGTGCGACGACGGTGCCGTCGATGTCGAGCGCGGGGATCCAGATGTTGGCTCCGAAATGGTTGCGCTCACTGATCGGAAAGTAGGTCGTCCAGCGCGAGATCTCGCGCATCTTCGGCGCGGCTGCCTCGGCCTCGGCGGTGGTCAGCGACGGGTTCGTCGTGGTCAGGATCGCCTTGACGTTGGCCGTCGGCCCGCCGCCGGCACGGGCCGCGAGGAGCTGGCCGACCGCGGCTGCGGTCTTCTTCGTGTCGAGCGCTCGGCCGACGGCCGACGGGACGACGCCGACGACCCTCGTCCCCGAGATCTTGAACGACGCATTGCGGGCTGCCCGGGCCACATCCTTGGCAACGGGCGCGAGGGCCTTCTCCAGCTTGCTCGTATTGACGACCGGCCCGAAGACGCCGTCCTCGGCGATCTGGAATGTGACCCATGCCCGGATCGTCTTCGCGGCGATCGTCCAGGACTCCTTGCCCTCGACGATCCGGACGTCCGCCGCGATCCGGTTCGCCGAGGCAACCGCCGCCTCGGCCTCGGCCGTCGTGATTGCCGGGTCGAGGTCGGCCAGGGGCAGATCGACCCGGATCTCGGCCGGGGCATCGACCCTGGCGAGGGCCTCGGTCAGGATCGAGAGGGCGGGCGCCGGATCGGCCTCGTGCCCGGTGATGCTGGGCGTGATCGTGAACCCGATCGCCGATCGTGCCACGATCGCGTCGACGGGCGAGATGTGCTGGGCCGCCGCGAGGGCATTCACCCAACGGGTCAACGCGGCCTGGTCGTAGCGGACCTCGGGGGCGATGTCGACACCCCGGAAGGCGGTCCGGGCATTGGCGATCGCGCGCTCCACCGCGTTTCCGGCCCGACCGACGGACATCGCCCGGCGGACCATCGACTCGACATCGGCCGCGCGCTCGGCTTGGCTGAACTCCAGAACGAGCTCCCTGGCGCCGGCGACGAGGACGATCTGGCCCGTGGCCAGGCCGTCGTATGTCTCGCGCAATCGACTGGCAGCCTCACCCGCGGTCATCCCCGACAGGTCCACCGAGCCGACGCGGACGCCGGGCAGGACGCGGTCGTGGTACTGCTGGTCGTAGGCGTAGAGGGCACCGACGCCGATGACGAGAACCGCGACGAGACCGAGGAAGAACGCCAAGGCAACGCGCGGCAGGAGATGCCGCGAGCGGCGGGCGTCCGAGGTCTCGTCCGAGGTCTCGTCGACGGCAGTCGTGGTCACGGGCGCGGTGGTCATCGTCGCGACATCCTAGCGGCGGGAGCTGGGCAATCCGTTGGTGAGCTCGATCGTGACGCCCGAGAACCGCGTTCCGTGACGCGTTCCAACGGCGCGACCGATCATCCGCCTCGCAACAGGACGACGATCCGGCGGTTCGGCTCCTCGCCGATGGACTGCGTGGCGACCTGCGCATGATCGCGCAGGGCGAGGTGGATCCAGCGCCGCTCGAGGGCCGGCATCGGCTCGAGCTGGACCATCTTGCCGGTCTCCTCGACCCGGGCGGCGGCCCGCGTCGCGAGATCCCGGAGCTGGCGTTCGCGCCGGCCGCGATAGTCCTCGACATCGACGAGGACCCGGGTCCACTCGCCCATCCGTCGCGACAGCATGAGGTTCACAAGGTGCTGGAGCGCTGAGAGGCGCTCGCCCTTGCGCCCGATCAGCGCCCCGAGGGCCTCGCGACCGTCCGGGTCGGCGACGACGTTCAGGCGGCTCGTATCGCCGGTCTCGACCTCCACGCGAGCGACGAAGCCGATGTGCTTCATGAGCTCCTCGAGGATCTCCTTGCCGGCGGCGAGCGCCTCGGGCGAGGCTTCGGCGGCCTCGAGATCAGCCCGTTCGGCGGCCAGCGAGCCGCGTGCGGCCTGGACCTCGGCGGTCTCGGTCTCGGTCAGTGCGGACGACGTCCGGCCGCCCTCGCGCGGGCCGCGATCCTCGCGTGGGCCGCGGTCGTCGCGACGCGGGCCGCGCTCGGGCCGGTCCTCGCGGCGCGGCGCCTGGGCGGGCGCGTCGGCGCCTTCGGTCGGGGCCGCGGCGGCCGGACGGTCCTCGCGCGGGCCGCGATCGTCGCGCCGGGGTCCGCGGTCGGGTCGTCCCTCGCCGCCGGCCGGGCGATCGTCGCGACGCGGTCCGCGATCGGGTCGTCCCTCGCCACCGCGGAATCCGCCGCCACGATCGTCGCGCCGGGGGCCGCGGTCCCGATCCCCGAAGCCACGCTCCTCGCGCGGTGGCGGCGTCGGCAGCGGCGTGCTCGCCGCGGCCTCGCGCTTCGGCGCGGCGCCACCGAGGGCCGAGCGCGGAGCGGCCACGATCCGGGCCGGCTCGGCGCCCATGCCGAGAACGCCTCGGCTGCCGGCGGTCAGGATCTCGAAATCGAGGTCGTTCAGCTCGACGCCGAATGCCTCGCGCGCGGACTTGATCGCCTCCTCGACGGTCTTACCCGTGAACTCTCGGTACTCACTCATCAGCGGCGTCTCCCTCGGCGGCCCTGGCGGCCGCGTTCCTTGTGGCGGATGGTCTTGTCGGCCTGGGCGGCCCGGCCAGTGGCGCCGCCGAGCGGCGAGGTGGCGGGACGCGTCTTGGGGTCGACCGGCGGGGGCAGGCTGACCGGGAAGCGCGGTGCATGACCCTGCGCGAACCCGGGCGTCCAGCCGAACAGCGGGAACATCCCGCCCCAGCCGATGATCAGGTACTGCTGGACGATCGAGAAGATCGTCGAGGTGATCCAGTAGAGGAACAGGCCAGCCGGCAGGAAGCTGCCGTAGATCAGCGAGATGAACGGGAAGATGTAGGCCATCTGGCGCTGGACTTTGTACTGCGGGTCGTCGGCCATCGACGGGTCGTGGAGCGGCAGCGTCATCCGCGACTGCACGAGCTGGAACAGCGACGAGATCACGGCCAGCAGGCTCAGGCCCGACAGCATGCTCCCCGCGGTCCCGATGATCACCTCCGGGACGCCCCAGTTGACCCCGAACGCAATCGAGTCGAGGCACGGGTTCAGGACGTGCCCGGCGGCGTTGACCTGGGCGACCGCGTCGCACCCAAGGTCGATCAGCCGGAAGCCGAAGAGATCGAGCATCGGCTGGGGGTTGAAGTTCTGGAGGCCCTGGCTGAACACCGAGAACATCGGGATCAGGAGCAGGATCTGGAGGATCGCCGGCAGGCAGCCGGACGCCGGGTTGATCCCGCGCTCGGCATAGAGCTGGCGCTGCGCTTCCTGCTGCTTGAGCCGGTCGCCCTTGAACCGGCGCTGGATCTCCTTGACCTCGGGCTGGAGCATCTGGGTCCGGCGGGTCGAGACCGTCTGGCGGCGGAAGACCGGGATCAGGACGATCCGGATGATGATCGTCATCAGGATGATCGCGATCGCGATGTTGCCGGTCAGCGTGTCGAGCGCGGCGAGGAGGATGAAGAACGCCTGGAAGAGTGGCGTGAAGATCCACGCGATCAGGCTGAACGGGTCGCCCGGAAGGACCGGCTGGAGGGGCAGGGCGGCCGGCGGCGTCGGGGTGACGGCCGGGCCGCCGCTGGTCCCGGGCGATCCGGTCGGGCCGCCGGCACAGGCCGCGACGAGCAGGGCGATCGCGATCAGCGCCAGTACGGGCAGCAGGCGGCCGACGCTCGAGGAGAGGCGCGGGAAGGTCACGAGGTCCTCATCTGCGTTCT
>JANLYK010000132.1:0-2889 GCA_031365595.1 Chloroflexota bacterium
GGCGTCAGGACGGGCAGCGTAGAGGGCCGCCAGCCCGGCGAGGAAGTCCGTGGCAAGCGCCTGCGACTCGTCTCGTTGGAAGTATTCCTCGGCAAACGCCGGGCCCAGGACGACCTCGTGGTCGAACGGGCGATCCGGGCAGTCGACCGCGACCAGCGACGGGCTGGCGCTGGCGACGGACACCGACGGGACATGTGGGACGGGAGGCGGAGCCGCACACGCGGCAACCCCGAGGACGAGGGCGGCGAACGGGGCGGCGGCACGAACCTGCACGGTCAGGTGACGCCTCGCGGGCGCGGATCGCGACGCGCGCTTTCGCGGGTCATCAGCCGCGCGGCGTCCACGTCACGATCCCAAGCGGCAGCGGTCGCTGACCGACGAGCCCGAACCCGTCGGGCGTCTCGTCGATGACATCGTCAAGGGCGGCGTCAAACCGGCGTTCCTTTTCTCCCCCGTCGGCGATCCAGAGCTGGCGGCGCAGGAACCCGACGAGTTCGTCACGGCTCGCGAACCGGCGCGGCGTCCGGGTGGCGACCTCGACCGCCGGCTCGCGGCCGCGACCACGGAGCAGCTCGACGAGCTCGGGCAGAGCGGGCAAGGCGATCCGCGCCTCGCCGTGGACGGGCGGCCAGAGAACGTCCGCGATCGACGACGGCTGGCGCTCCATCAGGACCGCGACGCACATCCGCCGCGCCGCGGTCTCCATCGCGTCCACAAATGGCCCGATCGCCTCGATGTCGTAGCCAACGTGGGAGATCAGGGCGACGTCGGCGGTCGGGGCCGCGTCGCCGTCACCGTCCATCGGCCAGCGGGCGGCGATGGCTCGGACGTTCGCGATCCCGTGCTCGGCCGCGATCTCCTCGAGCGCCGCGCGCATGCCGTCGGAGGGTTCGACCGCGATCACCTCGCGAACCACGCGCGCCAGGGGCAAGGCGAAGCGGCCGGCCCCGGCGCCGATGTCCAGCCACGTGTCGTCCGGCCGAGCGAGCGCCTTCAGCCGATCGAGCACGGCATCGCCCGTCCTGTCCGGGTCGTCGCGGAAGAGCGCTGTCACCGGGCCGTAGAAGTCCGGCCCGTCCGGGACTTCGCGGACGCGATCCACCTGGTCACGGTTCGCCCGGACTCGATCGCCCCACGCCTGCACGAGCGCGACGGCGAGATCCGCCCGGGTGTCGACGTCGGGGTTGTCGCCCTCGACAGGGACCCAGGCGACGAGATCGGGCCGGCTTTCCAGCAACCGCCCGAATCCGCGATCGCCGGCGAGCTCATCGGCCAGGCGCCAGCCTGGGCGCCGGACCAGGACCGGGTTCGGGGCCGCGTCCATGGCATAGCGGGGCGCAACCAGCCAAGTGTCCTTCGAGGCGGCGAGCAAACGATCGAGAACATCCACCCGGACGCCGGGCTGGTCGCCGAGAAGGATCACCGCCGATTCCACATCACCGTCGAACTCGAGCGCGCGCAGGCCGACGCGAACGGAGCTCGACAGGCCTTCCTCCGGGTTCGGATTGACCACTCGGCGCACCGCGCCGAGGTCCAGCTCATCGATCTCGCCGCTCGGTGGGACGACGACGATGATGGGGTCGAGCCCGGCCGCGCGCGCCGCGTCCACGACGTGGGAGAGGATCGGTCGACCGCCGATCGTCGCGAGCAGCTTCCCTCCCCCGAACCGCGACCCTGCACCCGCCGCGAGCACGACCGCCGCAGCACCACCCGCGGCCATCAGATCGAGAATGGCGCGAGCTCGATCACGGCGACGCCCTCGGCGACGGCGACGGCAAGCTGCGCGCGATCCGTCGATGCGACAGGCTCCCCGACATCGGCGGCGAGTGCCACGACAACACAGTCGGCCATGGACACGCTGCGCGTTCGTCGATCGAAATGGCGGGCATGCATGGCGCCCGCGGCGAGGGCCTGGCGCGCAGATAGGGCCTCGATCACGAGACCTGCACGAACCAGGAGGTCGATGCCGTCGACCACGTCGGCTTCGGCCGAGCCGTGCTTTCGGATGAGAACGTCCACGACCTCGGCGATGTTGATCATTGAGATCCGCCCGACCCGATCATGCAGAAGGTCATCGAACACGTTCGAGGCTGGATCGAGCAGGCCCCCGACCAGCACGCTCGCGTCCAGAACGGTCACTCGACAGGCCCGTATTTCCGCTCTTCGGCCGCGATCTCCTCCTCGCGAAATTCGCGAATCGAGTCATCCACGGACATCTGGGGCCGCGCCTTGTCCGCGAGGTACCCCCGCGCCAGGGCCAAGGGGTCGTCGGGGACCGGGCGCAGAAGCAGTCCTCGATCGGTTTCCTGGACCATGACCCGATTCGAGGTCCAATCCCGCCGAAATTCCACCGGAATCGACACCTGCCCGCCGCGCGTGAGCGTCACGATCTTCATGCCGCTCAGCGTATCCCATGTGTCAACGCCTCGCTTCATGAGTAGGGCGACTCTGTCATGATCATCGCGCGATGGCGTGGAGCGGCCGGCCGGTGCCGCCATATCGCTCGGCGACGACCTCGGCGATGATCGCGAGCGCCGTCTCGGCCGGGTTGCGGCCCCCGAGGTCGAGCCCGACCGGGCCGCGCAGCAGGTCGAGCTCGGCATCGGTCAGGCCGGCTTCGCGCAGGCGCTCGCGTCGGTCGCCCTGGGTCTTCTTCGAACCGACTGCCCCGACGTATCGGCATCCGCGCTGGAGCGCCGCGACGATCGCGGGCTCGTCGAACTTCACGTCGTGGGTCAGGACCGCGACCGCGTCGTCGGCGCCGAGGCCGATCTCGTCGGCGACTTCGTCGGGCCAGCCGACGACGAGGCGATCGACCCGATCCGGCGGGAACCGCTCGGAGGTGGCAAACGACGCCCGGCCGTCCACGACGACGACCTCGTAGCCGAG
>JANLYK010000135.1:0-5878 GCA_031365595.1 Chloroflexota bacterium
GCCGACCATCGGACGTTCCTCGTCGCGGCGCGCACGCCCGATGGAACCGAGATCGCGGCGGTCGACGACCCGGTCGGGCGTGCGGTCGGTGGCCGACTGGCTGATCCGCGACGGACCGTCATCGGCCGGCTGACCGGTCGCGGACTCCGGATCGAGGTCGCGCCCGACCTCGCCTGGGCGCTCGTGACCGATCGGGTCGAGGCAGTCCACCTTGTCCGCCTGGCCGACGGCCGATCGTGGCCGCTGGATCGGGATCGCCTGTTCATCTGGCCCTGACTTCGCGACCGCGCCTCAGCCGATGAGGCGCAGGTTCCAGAACGCCACGGCCGCGCCGACGCCGGCGAGAGCGAGGGTCTCCCAGATCCAGCGCGGATCGCGACGGCGCGACGGAGCTGCCGTGTGGAGCGTGTCCCACAGGTAGAACAGGAACATCAGCAGGGCCGGTCCGATCAGGCGCGGGATGCCCATCGCCCGAAGCGCCGCCGCTCCGACGGCGATCGCCGCCGCGTAGGTCGCCGCCGCCCAGAGTGCCTCGCGAACGCTCGACGAGCGGAGCGCCGCGGCTCGATAGCCGAGGAAGCCGGCGATGGCGGCATCCGCCGCGGCGAGCAGGAACAGATCGCCGATCGGGAGCGGACTGGCGGGGGCACCGGCCGGGCCCGAACCGGCGATCCCGCCGGGCACGATCGCGGCGACCCCGGCGAAGGCGACCAGCGCGACGACGAGCATCGCGATCAACGTCCGCGCGCGATCGTCCGCGGTCGGGCCCTCGGTTGCCGTGGCGATCCGCGCTTCCACGGCGAGCGAGCGGTCGATCAGGAGGGCGGTCGCGATCAACGCCGGTACGACCCCGAGGCCGACCGGCACGAGGCGAACCGTTCCGAGGCACCCGAGCGCGGCGATCGCGGGCAGGAACAGCGACTCGATCGGGACCCCGGTGACGGCGGCGGCCGGATCGTTGTCGGCGAGAACCTGAAGGGCGCCGAGCCCGACCGCCCCGATGAGCAGGAACGCCACGATCCAGACGAGCGGCCCGGTCAGGACCACGGTCATCCCGATGACGGCGGTCGCGACCAGGACGAGGTCGCGCCGGCCGCTCGCTCCGCCGCCAGCGACGCCCGAGGGAGCGCCCCCGCCGAGATGCCGGGCGAGGCGGCCCGGGGTGCTCCGGACCGAGCGGTTCGCGAGGGAAGGCGAAGGCGTCATCGGGCCGGATGGTACGCGCTCGGATCGAGGGCGGGTAGCCCGCTGCGATCGAGGTCCGCGGCGGACGCGCGTCAGCCGATTCGTGCCGGCTTGGCCCCGACCCAGGCGAGCAGGTCGGCCCGGGAGCGGGTGTTCAGGACGTCGGCCGGGGTCACCCAGCCGCGTCGGGCCTGGGCGACGCCCCAGCGCGTATCGTCGAGCTCGCGCGTGTGGTGAGCATCCGAATCGATCGTCAGGATGCAGCCGGCCGCGACCGCTCGGCGGGCCCGCTCGGCCGACAGATCCAGGCGGTGCGGCGACCCGTTGACCTCGAGCGCCGTGCCATTCGCAGCGGCAGCCGCGTAGACCGCCTCCCAGTCGAGATCAAGGTCGTCCCGCGTCTGGATCATCCGGCCGGCCGGATGGGCCACGATGTCGACGTGCGGGCTGCGGATCGCGTTCAGCGTCCGCCGGGTCAGCTCGGCGCGTGACTGGCGGCGGGCGACGTGGACCGACGCGACGACGACGTCGAACCGGGCGAGGAGGTCGTCGTCGTAGTCGAGCTCGCCGTCGGCCCGGACCTCGAGCTCGCATCCGTGGAGGAGCCGGAAGCCCTCGGCCGGCGTCTCGGGCGGGGCCGTGCCGGCGGACTCCTCGGCGGCGAACCGCGCGTTCAGCGCCGCGATGATCGCCCGCTCCTCCTCGACGCGCTCGGGGGTCAGGCCGTTGGCGATCGCGAGGGAGCGGCTGTGGTCGGTGAGGACCTGGTAGGCGTACCCGCGCCGGCGCGCGGCCTCGGCCATCACCTCGATCGACTGGCTGCCATCGCTCCACTCGCTGTGGCTGTGGCAATCGCCGCGGAGGTCGACCTTCGTGATCAGCTCGGGCAGCGGCCCGGCCAGGGCGGCCTCGATCTCGCCGGCATCCTCGCGCAACTCGGGCTCGATGAACGGCAGGTCGAGGAAGGCGTAGGCCTCGGTCTCGGTCGCGAACGTGCGCAGCTCGGCGTCGGCGCCCGTCAGCGGCTCGCCATCCTCGCCGATCCGAAGGAAGCCGTGCTCCGACAGGCTCCAGCCCCGGTCGCGCGCCCTCGCCCGGAGCTTGACGTTGTGCTCCTTGCTGCCGGTGAAGTGAATGAGGTAGGTGCCGGCGGTTCCGGGCGGCATGACCATCAGGTCCACCTGCGGCCCGCGCAGCAGGCGGATCGCCGACTTGTGGCCGCCGCGGGCGACGATATGGTCGACGGTCCCGAGGCTCGTGAACTGCCCCATCAGGGCGGACGGGTCGGCGGTTTCGGCGAGGAGGTCGAGGTCGCCGATCGTCTCCTTCCGGCGGCGGTATGAGCCCGCCGACTGGATCGACTCGACGCCACGGACCGCCCCCAGGACCTCAGTGAGCGTCGCGATGTGCTCCTCGGCCTGGTGGAGGTACATCCGGCGCGGCGGCTCCGTCTCGATCCGCCGGATCCCTTCCAGGATCAGCTGCTCGGTCCGCTCGGACAGGCCGCGCACGGTCCGGATGCGACCAACCTCGGCGGCGGCCTTGAGCTCGGCCATCGTCGCGATCCCGAGCTCCTGGTGGAGCTGGCGAACGGTCTTCGGGCCGAGTCCCGGGATTCGGAGCAGCTCGACGAGGCTGGCCGGGACCTCCTCGCGAAGCTGCTCGAGGAAGCGCATCCGGCCGGTGGTCACCAGCTCGCTGATCTTGTCGCTGATGGCTTGGCCGACGCCGGCCACCTTGGGCGGATCGCCCGCGCGGTAGGCGGCCACCAGGTCGATCGGGCTCCGTCCGATCGTGTCCGCCGCCCGGTGGTACGCGATGGTCTTGAACGCGATCTCGCCCTTGACCTCGAGGATGTCGCCGATCTCATGGAAGACCCGGGCGAGGTCGCCGTTGGTGAGGTCGGCGGCCTCGTCGGCCAGGACGTCGGCGGGCGGATCGTCCAGTTCATGGTCGCCGTGCGGAGCCGCGTCGCCGGCCGCTGGGGCGGTGGCAGTGCCGCGCGATCGATCCCTGGGCATGGCGGCGATGGTAGCGCGACGCGCAGGGCAGCCGGCAACGCCGGCATCGGGCGATCCGAGCGCTACCCGCTACGCGGCGACGACCCGGTCACGGCCGGCCCGCTTGGCGTCATAGAGGGCCTTGTCCGCCTGGGCGATCGTCGCTGTGATCGGCTCGTCCGGATCATCTGCGACCGCGGCGCCCACGGACACGCTGACCCGGGCCACCCCGAACCGGTCGAGGTCGAGGTCGCCGACCGCCGCCCGCACACGCTCGCCGACCTCGACCGCGATGTCGAGTGTCGGGTTCCGAAGCAGGACCGCGAACTCCTCGCCGCCGTAGCGCGCCGGGACGTCGTCCTCACGGACCGCGCCGACAATCGCCGCTGCGACCGCCCGCAGGACCTCGTCGCCGACCTGGTGGCCGTGCGTGTCGTTGAGGGCCTTGAACTTGTCGATGTCGACCATCAGGACCCCGACGCTGTCCTCCGCTCGGCGACGCCGGGCGAGGAGCGCGCAGAACTCGTCGAAGTAGCGTCGATTCGGGAGGCCGGTCAGGCCATCGGTCGAGGCGCGCGCCTCGGCCTGGCGATGCGAGTAGGCGCGCGACAGGGCGGCCGACGCCTCGACCGACGCGCCGGCGAGCAGGCGGTGGGCTGCCGCCGGCCAGGCCGCCCCGGTCCGGCGCGAGATGAGCAGCGCGCCGATCATCCCGTCGTCCGTCGAGAGCGGGGCGACGAGCGTATGGCGCAGCCCGAAGACCGCCCGGGCCCGGCGGGCGATCCGCTCGGCGACGAGGCGGTCGGGGTCGGTCTCGCGATGCAGGCCGGTCCGCCCGGCGACGGCCGCCGACCCGCGGTTACCGCCGGCCGGCAACGCCTGGCTGATCTGTGCCACCGGGCGGGCTAAGGGCATTCGTCGGCCGCTTCGCCGTGGGCCACCGGGTTCGATGCCGACTGAGCCCGCGTCGAGGTCGGGGCGCGTTGCCGGTGGCAGCGTCGCCAACTCGATCGGGATCGCGATCGGCGCGCGCACAGCGGAGACCGGCTCGACCGGATCCTCGAGATCGCCGATCGGGAAGAGGGTCGAGGACGTCGAGCCACCCGTCCGGGCGTTGACGAGGGTTGCTTCGAGCACGCGCGCATCGGGCCGGCGGCGGACAATCACGATGTGGTCGGCGTCGGTTCCGGCACCGAGCTCCTCGACGATCGCCCCGAGGATCGCGTCCGGCGAGATCGAGCGCGACAGGCCCTGGAGAATCCGGGCGAAGCTTTCCGCCTCCGCCCGCCGACCCGCCTCGAGATCCTGGACCGCGATTCGATGGCGAACAGCCGCGACGCCGAGCACGGCGAGGAGGATCGCGATCAGCCAGTCGGTCGCGCCCGTCTCGGTGACCAAGCGGATGAGGCCGATCAGGCCGAGACCGAGAAACGCACCGGCGAAGATGCGCCAGGAGCGGCGGATCCGGGGATCCTCCGCTCCTCCCGACGATCGGCGCTCGGTGGGTGCTGACACGTTCGGTGCTGAGCATGGGGGTCCGGTGGGCTCGGCCGCAAGGGACACCGATAGTACTTCCGGCGGCGGCGACCCCGGACCTTTGAGGGTCAGGCCGGCAAAGAGCCCGGCAGGGCGGTTGGACGGCGTCCGGCACGCTTCACGCGATACAGGCCTTCGTCGGCCTTGGCGATGAGTTCCGCGGCCGTCCGACCATCGACGGGGAACGTCGCCGAGCCGATCGACACGCTGACCGGGACCAGCAGCCGGCCGTCACGGGAGTAACTCGAGGCCGCGAAGGCCTCCGTGAGGCGCTCGGCCGTGCGGACCGCCTCGTCGTGGTCGGCATCGGGCAGGAGGACCGCGAACTCGTCGCCCCCGTAGCGGGCCGGAACGTCCGAGGCCCGCACGGTCCGCCGGATGACATCGGCCGTCCAACGCAGGACCTCGTCGCCGAGGAGGTGTCCGAACGTGTCGTTGACGAGCTTGAAGTCGTCGAGGTCGAGCATCAGCAGGCTGAGCGGGCTCTTCGTCCGGCTCGCCCGAACGGCTTCCTGACCGAATCGCTCGTGCAGGTAGCGGTGGTTGAAGAAGCCGGTCAGCGGGTCGCGGTCGGCGAGGGCCCGGGCCTCCTCGTACAAACGCGCGTTCTCCAAGGCGATCGACGCTTCGTTGGCGATCGTCCGGGCGAGACCGAGGCGGTCTTCGTCCAGCTCGATCACCGCGTGCGAGAACAGCTCGACGAGGCCGAGCGACTCGCCCGACGCGATGAGCGGAAGCATGACGAGGGAGCGCAGGCCCTCGGCCTCGAGCAGGGCCGCCTCGGCCGGGTCCGCAGCCGGATCGGTTGTGTCGACCCGGACGACGACCTGCTCCTCGAGGACGCGCTTGGTGAGCGGATAGGACGCGACATCGAAGAAGGGCTTGAGCTCGTCGGCCGGGATCGGCGGGTGGTAGCCGAGACTGGCGACCCGCCCGTTCGGGCGATCCCAGGCCGAGATGGCGCACTCGTCGACGCCCATCAACGTCGCGAGATTGCGCGCGAGGATATTGGCGACCTCACGTCGGTCGAGACTGACCGCGAGCTGGCTACTGACATCGAGCAGGAGCCGCAGCTCGCCCGCGAGAGCCCTGCTCCGGGCAAGGTTGCGGGCCGACTCGAGAGCCGTCGCGGCCTGATCGGCGAGGATCGACAGGAG
>JANLYK010000172.1:0-4562 GCA_031365595.1 Chloroflexota bacterium
TCGCCGTCGCGTCGTGCCGCACGCTGGCTCCACGAGCGGCCTGTGCTATTCTCCCGCTCCGGCGCGGGGCTATAGCTCAGCTGGAAGAGCGTCTGAATGGCATTCAGAAGGTCAGGGGTTCGAGCCCCCTTAGCTCCACCACAATCCACCTCAGGCCGATGGCGTCGCGGAGCTCCGCCTCGGACTTCGGTGGGCGAACTCCGGTTCGTCGATGAGGTTGCCGGCTCCCAAACCCCTTGCCGGACTGGCGGGGGGTTTCGTTCATCCGCAGCCGAGAGCCGACCGTGACCGTCCAGCCCGAACGCACCCGCCTCGAACGCTACGACCCGGTGTCGATCGAGCCGCGCTGGCAGCGGACCTGGGACGAGGCCGGGCTGTACCGGACGGACCTCCACGACGAGTCGCGGCCGCGCTTCTTCCTGCTGACGATGTACCCCTATCCGTCCGGGGACATCCACATCGGCCACTGGTACATCATCACCCCGACCGACGCGATCGCCCGCTTCCACCGGATGCACGGCGAGAACGTGTTCCTGCCGATCGGCTTCGACGCGTTCGGGCTGCCGGCCGAGAACGCCGCGATCAAGAACAACATCAACCCGCGCGCCTGGACGATGTCGAACATCGACAACATGCGCCGCCAGCTGCGGACGATGGGCGCGACGTTCGACTGGGAGGCTGAGGTCGTCACCGCCGACCCCGCCTACTACCGCTGGAACCAGTGGTTCTTCCTCCAGTTCCTCAAAGCCGGCCTCGCCTACCGCCAGACGTCGCCGGTCGACTGGTGTCCCAATGACGGGACGCTCGCCCGCGAGCAGGTCGAGGGCGCGGACCGGCACTGCTGGCGCTGCGGCGCGAAGGTCGAGAAGCGCGACCTCGCCCAGTGGTATCTGAAGGTCACCAAGTACGCCGACGAGCTGCTCGACTTCACGGGCCTGATCTGGCCCGAGCCGATCAAGGCCCAGCAGACGAACTGGATCGGACGGAGCGAGGGCGGCGAGATCGTCTTCGAGACCGCGCCGAGCGAGAACCACGCCGGTGGCGCGGAGCTGCGGGTGTTCACGACCCGGCCGGACACGCTGTTCGGGGCGACGTTCATGGTCCTCGCTCCCGAGCATCCCCTCGTCGCGGAGCTGACGGCGCCCGACCGGAAGGCCGAGGTCGACGCGTATGTGGCGCAGGCCGCGATCCGGACCGAGATCGACCGCCTGTCGACCGATCGCGAGAAGACCGGTGTCGCGCTCGGGGCCGACGCGATCAACCCGGTCAACGGCGAGCGGATCCCGATCTTCGTCGCCGACTACGTCCTCGGTGGCTACGGAACGGGCGCGATCATGGCCGTTCCCGCCCACGACGAGCGCGACTACGCGTTCGCCGAGAAGTACGGGCTGCCGATCCGGCGGGTCGTGGCCGCGCCCGGCGACGAGGAAGCGGACCTGGACGGGGCCTACGTCTCGCACGCGGCCGACGAGCGGCTCGTCAACAGCGGGTCGTACTCGGGGCTGTCAGCCGCGGAGGGCGGCTCGGCGATCGTCAGCGCCCTCGAGGCGCAGGGCAAGGGCAAGACCGCCGTCACCTACCGACTCCGCGACTGGCTGATCAGCCGCCAGCGCTACTGGGGCACGCCGATCCCGGTCATCTACTGCCCGACGGACGGGATCGTGCCCGTGCCCGATGAGGACCTCCCGGTCCGCCTGCCCGACACCGTCGACTACCGGGGCAGCGGCGAGAACCCGCTTGCCCGCGACGAGGCCTTCCTGAACGTGACGTGTCCCCAGTGCGGTGGCCCGGCGCGGCGCGAGACCGACACGATGGACACGTTCATCGACTCGTCCTGGTACTGGTATCGCTACCTGGCCCCGGAGAAGGCGGGCGGGCCGATCGATCGCGCCCTCGTCGACACGTGGACCCCGGTCGACCAGTACACCGGCGGCGCCGAGCACGCGGTCATGCACCTGCTCTACGCCCGCGAGTGGACGAAGATGATGCGCGACGTCGGGCTCGTGGACCAGGACGAGCCGTTCAAGCGCCTGTTCAACCAGGGCCAGATCCTAGGCCTCGACGGCGAGCGGATGTCGAAGTCGCGGGGCAACACCGTCGACCCGGACGATCTGGTCGCCCGCTACGGCGCTGACACGGTCCGCCTCTTCCTGATGTTCATGGGCCCGTGGGACCAGGGCGGCCCGTGGAGCCCGACCGGGATCGGCGGCGTCCATCGCTTCCTGAACCGGCTCTGGACGATCGCGCTCGACCCGACCGGCCGCGAACCCGGCGATCCCGACAGCGGGACCCTCCCGGCGGGCGTCGACGAGGCCGCCGCCCGGCTCCAGCTGCGGCAGTCCGCGCACCGGACGTTGAAGGGCGTGACCGCCGACTACGAGGCGTTCCACTTCAACACGATGATCGCCAAGCTGATGGAGCTCGCGAACCTGCTCATGCGCTTCCGCGGGACGTCCGTCGCCGGCTCGGCGGAGTGGGACGAGGCGGTTCGCCTGTCGCTGCTCATGATCGCGCCGGCCGCGCCGCACATCACCGAGGAGCTGTGGTCGCGCCGGCTGGCCGCCTCCGGAGCCAAGCCGTCGTCCATCCACACCGAGACGTGGCCGACCGTCGACGAGGCGGCGGTTGTCGAGGCGACCCGCGAGGTGCCGGTTCAGATCAACGGCAAGGTCCGCGACCGGATCGTGGTCGCGTCAGATATCAGCGGCGAGGATCTCGAGCGGGCGGCGCTCGCGAGCGAGAAAGTCCAGGCGCTCCTTGCCGGGCGTGCGCCGCTGAAGGTCATCCAGGCCGGCGGCGGGCGGCTCGTCAATATCGTCGTTCGCGACGCGGGCTGAGCCGGTGCCGCACGTCGAGGGCCTGGGCGCGCCCGATCCGGAGGCCGAGGCGGCCGCCGCCGCGCTCGAAGCCGACATCGATCGCCTCCTGGCCGAGCACAGCGCCGACATCCAGGCGATCGAACGGGCGCTCCGGGCGACGATCCTCGCCGAGCTCCCCGACGCGGTCCAGCAGGTCGACTTCGGCAACAAGCTGATCGCGTTCGGGCGGTCGATGACGATGCGCGGCCTGCTGTTCGCGATCATTGCCCACGCCTCGTGGGTCAACCTCCAGCTCGCCGACGGCGCGGACCTGCCCGACCCGACGGGCATCATCGAGGGCACCGGCAAGCGGATTCGGCACGTCAAGATCCGCTCGGTCGAGGCGGCGTCGGCGGCTCCGCTCCTGGCGATCGTGCGCGCCCAGCTCGCCGCCCGACCGGCGGGCTGAGGTGCCCGGACGGAGTGGGGTAGCGGCGGTCTCGTGGAGCGCCGGACGACTCGACCGGTTCTGGATCGGGCCTGAGGGCGACCTCCTCCACGCAATCTTCGACGGCGCGACCTGGCTCGAGACCGAGTCGCTCGGCGGGACGCCCGCATCGACCCCGGGCGCCACTGCCTGGGCAGCCGACCAGCTCCAGGTTTTCGCGGTCTTCCCGGATGGCGAGCTCTGGAACCGCTACTGGGACGGAGTCAGCTGGCACCCGTGGGAGTCGCTCGGCGGCGACCTGGACCCGACCCGTGGCGCGGCGGCCTCGTCGTGGTCGGCCGACCGGATCGACGTCTGGGCAATCGGCCGCGACGGCCGGACATGGCACCGCTTCTGGAACGGCTCCCGCTGGGTCGACTGGGAGCAGCTCGAACCCTAGGCCGGCGCGAGCCAGTCGATCCGGATCGCGTTACTCTGACGCTCCCCCGAACACACAGCCCGGAGATCCCATGTCCGACCTTCGCCTCGGCGCCCTCTGCTGGAACCAGTACACGGACTGGCCGTCCCTCCTCGCCGCTGGAGTCCGGGCCGAGGAGCTCGGGTACGAGAGCCTCTGGACCTGGGACCACCTCTACCCGATCGTTGGATCGAGCGATGGCCCGATCTACGAAGGCTGGCTGACGCTCGCGGCATGGGCCCAGGCGACGAAGCGGATCCGCATCGGGCTGATGGTCGGGGCGAACACGTTCCGCGAGCCGGCCCTCACCGCGAAGATGGCGACGACGCTCGACCACATCTCTGGCGGCCGGGCGACGCTCGGGGTCGGCGGTGCGTGGTTCGAGGAGGAACACGAGGCGTACGGGATCGAGTTCGGGGACGGCTTCCCGGAGCGGCTCCGTTGGCTCGCCGAGGCGCTCCCGATCATGCGCGGGATGCTCCGCGGCGAGCGCCCGACGGCCAAGGGCAACCGCTACCACGCGAAGGCCGTCCGGAACGACCCGCCGCCGATCCAGAAGCGGTTGCCGCTCCTGATCGGGGGCGGCGGCGAGCAGGTCACCCTCAAACTCGTCGCGAAGTACGGCGACGCGAACAACCTCGGCGGCGGGATCGAGAAGGTCCGTCACAAGGAGGAGGTCCTGCTTCGCCACTGCGAGTCCGTCGGGCGCGACCCCAAGGAAATCGAGCGGACGTCCGGGCTCGGGGTGGTCGTCATCCGCGACTCGCGAGACGAGGCCCGCAAGGTCGCGAACCGCATCTTTGCGGGGAACGGCAAGGCCGAGCCGTGGAAGGACCAGCCGGTCGGGACCCCGGAGGAC
>JANLYK010000188.1:0-3095 GCA_031365595.1 Chloroflexota bacterium
CGCCCGCTCACGCTCGTCCGCCAGAGCCAGCAGACTGCGGAGCTCCGCGTCGCTGAACGGCGCAATCAGTCGGCGCGGAACGTGCGGCCGGCGGAGGGCCCGAAAGCCCGGCCCTGCCGCGAGCTCCTCCGCGACACACCATTTGCCAAACGCCTACAAGCCGCGGACGTTGCCGGCTATCGACTCGGGCGCGAGTGAGCTCCGGAGTTCCAGCAGCCAGGCCCGCAGCTCGGCCGCGGTGATCGCGTCGACGGGTCGTGGATCACCGAACCGGCGGACCGCCCGGATGAGGATCATCCGGTACCACTCGACCGTCCGTGGCGACGCTCCTTCGGCCGCCTTGGCGGCGCAGAAGAAGTCGGCTGCGGCCCCGATTCCGATCGCCAGGACGCCCCCAGAATCAAGCGCAATCCCCGACGCGCCAAAAGAGTCAGGCGCACAAGTTGGGGTAGTGTCAGGCGCACTTCGCATCTCCGAGCCTCCTTGGAGATGCCGTCCATCACTCTCAGAACCACATCATCTGGTGGTCTGAACCCGGTCAGACCCCACACGTTGTGGTGTTGGCTGGCGAGGAAGGATTCGAACCTTCGATCTCCTGATCCAGAGTCAGGCGCCTTACCGCTTGGCCACTCGCCAGTGGAGCGGAGGGGATGATACCCCCAGCCCGCCTGGACGTCAGGCCTCGAGGCCCTGCCACTCGCTGACGAAGTGGTCGCGTTCGGTTGGGGAGGGGAGCTCGGCCGTCGCCCCCGGCGCCCGATCGACCGTGAAACCGAGAGCTTCGCCGAGAAGCGTCCCGAGCTGGTCCCACTCGACGAGGAACGCGTCGTGGCCCTTCGTCGAGCGGATCTCGCGATAGCGCGCCGCCACGCCCGCCCGCGCCGCCGCGCTCACGAGCGCCCGGACCTGACGTGGCCCGTACAGGATGTCGTCGACGATCCCGACACCGGTCAGCCGGACCTCGCCGACCGCCAGGTGAGCCAGCGCCGCGTCGAGCCCGCCGCGCCCGGCGCCGGCGTCGTGGCGGTCCATCGCCCCGGCCAGGATCCGGTACGTGTCGCCGTCGAACCGATTGACGAGCTTCTTTCCCTGGTGGTCGAGGTAGCTGACGACCGCTGGCCGCCCGTCGGGCTCGAGGGTCCGTCCGAAGCGCTCCTCGAAGTCGGCCTCGCTCCGGTAGGTGGTCATCGCGAACTGGCGAGCAAGGGCCAGCCCGTCGTCGCCAAGGCGCTCGATCAGCTGGATCTGGATCCGGTTCCAGGCGATGGCCATCGGCCCCGTCGCGGCCGGCGCCGCGATCGGCATCACGTGGCGGACGGCCGCGGGCCGCACGAGCGCGACCTCGAGCGCGACCATCCCACCGAGCGACCCGCCGACGACGAGGGCGACCTCGTCGATCCCGAGTGCGTCGAGGAGCGCCCACTGGGCCCGCGCCTGGTCGCGGGTCGAGAGAGCAGGAAACGTCCGCCCGAAGGCGGCCCCCGTCCGAGGGTCGATCGACGTCGGCCCGGTCGAGCCGTAACGCCCGCCGAGCAGGTTCGCGCCGAGGACCCCCACCCGATCGGTGTCGAGCGCCCGGCCGGGCCCGATCAGGGGCTCCCACCAGTCGCCGGCCGCGTCGGCCGACCCGGTGAGCGCATGGATGACCACCACCTGGGGAGCGTCGCTCGGCGTCGGCCCGTCGTGGCGCCAGGCCACGACGAGCTCCGGCAGCTCCGTCCCGTCGTCGAGACGGAACGGGCCGAGCTCCGTCGACTCGAGTCGCCCCGAGCCGAACGGCACCCCCGCTGCCGAGGGCGCCGCCGTCGCGACGCCCCCACTGGCCTCCGTCATCCGGCCGCGCCGACGAGATCGTCGGCGGTCGCGGTCTCGCCTTCGAGCGCGATCGACAGCGCCCGATCGAGGTCGGCGATCAGGTCGTCGATGTGCTCGAGCCCGACCGACAGGCGGATGAGATCGGGCGTGACGCCGGTCGAGTCCTGCTCGTCGGGGGTGAGCTGCGAGTGGGTGGTCGAAGCCGGGTGGATGATCAGCGACTTCGCGTCGCCGACGTTGGCCAGGAGCGAGAAGATCGTGACGTTGTCGATCAACTTCCGGCCGGCGGTGACGCCGCCCCGGACGCCGAACGTGACGATCCCGCCGAACCCGCCCTTCAGGTACTTGGTGGCCTGCTTGTGGGTCGGCGCCGACTCGAGGCCGGGATAGCTGACCCACGTGACGCCGTCGCGCTTCTCGAGCCACTTCGCGACCGCAAGCGCGTTCTCGCTGTGGCGCTGGATGCGCAGCGGCAGGGTCTCGAGGCCCTGCAGGAACAGGAACGAGTTG
This sequence comes from Chloroflexota bacterium, assembly GCA_031365595.1. GTDB lineage: Bacteria > Chloroflexota > Limnocylindria > Limnocylindrales > CSP1-4 > CF-46. Next base: position 2,326 of record JANLYK010000188.1, read on the forward strand.
AACGGGCTGAGCGCGGCGCCGATGTCGCGCAGGCCCTGGACGCGGAGCTTCAGGATGAAGGCGAGGTTGCCGAACGCCGCGCTGTAGCTGATCCCGTGGTACGACGGATCGGGATCGACGAAGTCCTGCTTGAACCGCTCGGAACCCGCCCAGTCGAACGTGCCGCCGTCCACGACGACGCCGCCGATCGCGGTCCCGTGGCCGCCGATCCACTTCGTCGCCGAGTGGATGACGATGTCCGCGCCGTGCTTGATCGGCTGGGCGAGGAGCGGCGCGAAGGTGTTGTCGACGATGACCGGCACGCCCCGGGCGTGGGCCACGTCGGCGATCGAGGCAAGGTCGTGGACATCGAGCCGGGGATTGCCGATCAGCTCGAGGAAGACGGCCTTGGTGTTCTCGTTGATCGCCCGTCCGAACGCCGACGGATCGGACCCGTCGACGAACGTCGTCGTGATCCCGATCTTCGGCAACGTGTGCTGGAACAGGTTGTACGTCCCGCCGTAGATCGACGACGACGACACGATGTTATCGCCGGCCCGGGCCAGGTTGAGGATCGAGAGAGTCTCCGCGGCCTGCCCGGAGCTGACCGCAAGGGCCGCGATGCCGCCTTCGAGCGCGGCGATCCGCTGCTCGAACACGTCGTTCGTGGGGTTCATGATCCGGGTGTAGATGTTGCCGAACTCCTGGAGCCCGAACAGCCGGGCGGCGTGGTCGGCGTCGTTGAAGACGTAGCTGGTCGTGGCGTAGATCGGGACGGCCCGGGCGTTCGT
>JANLYK010000201.1:0-2192 GCA_031365595.1 Chloroflexota bacterium
AGGACGATCAACCCGACCGTGAACCAGGTCGACGTGAAGACGTGGAACAGCTGGAGCCGCTCCAGCGCGTCGACGACGCCCTTGCCGAGCGCCGGGTCGTAGCGCCGATGGAGGTCGGCGATCGCCGCGGCATAGTCACCGGCCGAGCGGAAGGCGAAGGTCGGCAGCTGCTTGATCGTCATCCCGACCACGGCCAGGAGCGACAGGGCGATGATCTGGACGACCGCGAAGTCGACGGAGGTGAAGAGGCGCAGCACCGCGCGACCAAGGCGTTCGAAGACGTCGGGAGCGGGCGGCCGGGCCGTGTCGGCCCAGGCGGTCACGGGGCTGGCGATGACGTGATCCTCCGCAGGGTCAAACCGGGGCAAGCCCCTGCTCGTGATCGGCCATGTGGCCGATCCTACACCGACTTGTCGGCGGACTCGCGAAGTGTGGCCGTCCGCTCAAGCGGCTGGTCGGACGCCCCGGGCGGCGGCGCAGTCGGATCATCGAGCGCCGGCCGTCCGATCGCCGCGTCGTCCATCACCGGTACGCCGGTGACCCGGTTCTTGCCGGCCCGCTTGGAGTGGTACATCGACGCGTCGGCGGTGATCATCAGCTCGTCGCTCGTCCGGCCGTCCTCGGGATAGCTCACGACGCCGATCGAGACCGACGGCTGGATCATGCTCCCGGCGACGTCCACCCGCAGATCGGCGACGCCGAGCCGGATCTTCTCGGCCAGGACGTACGCCCCGGTCGGGTCCGTCTCGGGCAGGAGCACCACGAACTCGTCGCCGCCGTAACGAGCCGACGTGTCGATCCGTCGGCCGCCCAAGCGGATCACTTCGCCGACGCCGCGCAGGACCCGGTCGCCGAAGAAGTGGCCGTGCCGGTCGTTGATGGTCTTGAGCTCGTCGAGGTCCATCATCAGGAGGCAGAACCCGCGCCCGGATCGCGCGCTCCGGGCGATCTCGCGCTCGACCGCGGCGAAGAAGAAGGTCCGGTTGAAGAGCCCGGTCAGCGGATCGATCGTCGAGAGCCGGATCGCCGCGTCGCGCGCGCGGCGCTGCTCGCGGGCGATGACCATCGCGACGTACGCGAGCAGGATCAGGGCGGTCACGTTGATCCCGACGATCGCGACGGTCCGTGGCGGCAGGCCGCCGGCACCTGGTGGGGCGATCGCGAACAGGTAGGCGATGCACGCCGCGGCGGCCAGCCCGAACGTGATCCTGGGGCTGACGACGAGGGCGGCGCCGCCGACGATCAACGGGAACGTGAAGAAGAACGGGCTCTGGTCCCGACCGGTCAGCACGACGAGCAGGGTGGCGAAGGTCACGGCCACGCTGCCCTCGAGGACGAACTTGGCCGTTCCGAGCGCGCCGGTCGGGAGCAGATCGTGGACGACGAGGACGAACACGCCGGCGGCGGCCAGAAGAGCGAAGATCGCGGGTTGGGTGTCGGCCCACAGCCCGGTCACGGCCACGATTGTCGAGGTCGCCAGGATGAAGACCCACGACACGATCCGGACGACGCGGTCGTAGGCGCCGGGCGGGACGCCGCCGAGGTCGGCGAAGTCCAGGTGGCGGTCACCGACGACGGCGCTCAGGTCGGCTGGCTTGAGATCCGCGAGGTCCGGCCCCGACGATCCGGCCGATCCCGACGAGAACGGCCCGCGCCGACCAAGCAACGGCGGCACGACCACCGCGGCCATCACCAGCAGGTTGGCGAGGACCGCGATCAAGATCAACGCCTGGGCCTGGACCGGTTCGACCGGCACGATTGGGACCTCATGAACGGACGTGATGGGCGACGGGCACGTGCGCCCACGTTGTCCGCATCGTAGCCGGTCGGACGCGCGGCGAGCACGTGAGGCGCCGGACGAACGACCCAGGCGGCACGGAATTCGGTTGCCGCGACGCACCGCGCGCGGAGCGGGCGACGCCTAGCGCGTTCCCCACTGGTAGGACTGCTTGACCATCCGGAGGTAGACGAACGTCTCCGTGTCGCGGACTCCGTCGATCGTCCGAAGGCGCTCGGCCAGGAACCGGAGGAGACCCTCGTTGTCCTCGCACACCGTCTCGATCAGGATGTCGTAGGCCCCCGCGGTGATCACGACGTAGTCGACCTCGGGCATCTCTGCGCACTTCGCCGCCACGGACATCAGCCGGTCCGCCTCGCAGCGGATCCCGATCATCGCCATCTGCTGGAACCCG
>JANLYK010000216.1:0-5953 GCA_031365595.1 Chloroflexota bacterium
CTCGGTGCCCTCTCGCTCGATCCACTACCGGTCGATGTCCTCGTTGCCGAAGCGTGGGCTCGTCTTCGCCAGGAATTGCTGGCCCACGGCCGGCGGATGCCGATCAACGATTCGTGGATTGCCGCCACCGCCATCGCCCACGGCGTTCCGGTCGTGACCCAGGACGACGACTATGCGGATTGCCCAGGTCTGATCGTCGTCCGCGTCTGATTTCGTTGAACACGGGGCTGCGCGCTGATCGCAGGCACGCGTGCCGACCTCCTCCTCGTGGAACAGACGACGTGGTGAGCGCCCCGGGCGATCAATCGTCCAGCCACGCCCGGACGGGCTCGACGTGCTCGTCGTGGAGATGGCCCGTGAAGTCCACCTCGACGAGCGGCTCGACCGCCCACTCGGCCACCGCTGTCTTCAGGTTCGACGGGACGGTCTCGAGGGCCTCGATCAGGCGGTCGTAGGACGCGTCGTACTCGGCCATGAGCTGGGACGGAGAGCGGCCGGCGTTCCGCCCTTGAATCCAATCGTTCACCTGGTCGACGTCGTCGTCGGCATCGAGGTCCGCCGGCCACGGCGGCGGCGGCTCGGCCGCGCCGCGGCCGTGCGCGAGGACGCGGTTGATCGTCCGCTCCCGCCAGCCGCTGAGATGACCGGCCATGTCGGCGAAGGTCCACTCCCCCATCGGACCCGGCTCGGCGTAGCGCGCCGGCCCGACCTCGGCGGCGAGGGCTCGCCAGAAGGCCTGGTCGGCTCGGAGCGTGGCGATCTGCTCGGCCTGGGTGCGCATCGTTCCTCCGTCTGATCGTGTTCCGGCAACGATCGCACGATGTCGATTGGCGTGGGTCTCGGCCGCCTTCGGTTCGATGAGGCGCGTCCCTTACATCCGCCGCGACCCACAGCGCGAATCCATGATCGATGTCGACCTCCACCCATCCTGGCTCCCTCGATCGTCTGCGCTGTGCGGGGGTGATCGTCGGGCCGCTAGCGTTCATCACGTCGTGGGTCGTGTCCGGCGCGATCACGCCCGGCTACTCCCCGATCCGCGACCACATCAGCGACCTCGCGGCGGTGGATGCGCCGACGCGGCCGCTCATGAGCCTCGGCTTCGCGGTGTTCACGGTGGCGATCGCCTCGGCCGCCGGGCCGCTCCGGCGCGTGATCGGGACGCCGAGCGCGATCGCGTTGGGCGTCAACGCCGTCGCGTCGGGCGCGATCGCCCTCGCGCCGCTCGGCGTCTCGCCCGATGGCGACCGACTCCACCAGGTGGTGGCCGGGGCCGGCTACCTCGCGCTGGCCGCGCTCGCGCCTGTGGCCGCGCCCGCACTCGCGAAACGCCATCGGACGTTCGCGAAGGCGTCGGTCGCGGTCGGCGCGTCATCGCTGGCCTTCCTGGCCCTCTCGCTGCTCGCGGAGGACCAGTCGGGTCTCTGGCAGCGAGCCGGGATCACCGCGACAGATGCCTGGCTGATCGCGATCGGGCTGCTCGCGTTGACGACCCACGAATCCACGTAGTCCGATCGAGGCGTCAGCGCGGCGCGACCGTCTCGACCCGCGCGTCGCTGGAACTGCCCTCACTCGCCCGCATTGCCGAAGGTCGCCCGCCCGTTTGGTCGATACGTCTGGATCATCACGCCCGTCGACGACAGGACCGACTCGACCAGCTCCAGGGTGTGGGTCGGGCCGTTCTCCGGGAAGAGCCGCAGCCCGCTGCCCAGGATGACCGGGTAGATCCGGAGGTTGAGCTCGTCGACGAGGTCGCGCTCGAGCAGCCAGCGGAGCAGGACGCCGCTGCCGTGGACCTGGAGCTCGCGCCCGGGCTGCGCCTTGAGCTCCCGGATCGCCGCCTCGACGTCGCCGGCGATGACGTGGGTGTTGTGCCACGTCGGGTCCTGGAGCGTGGTCGACGGCACGTACTTCGCCAGGACATTGATCCCGTGCGACACCGGATCGCCGCGGTCGTGGAGCGGCCAGTACGGCTCCCAGATCTGGAACGTGCGGCGCCCGAGCAGCAGCGCATCGGCTCGCTCGAACCACGACGTCAGGAACGGCCACATCTCCGGGTCGGCGTACGGCGCCGTCCACCCGCCCCGCTCGAACCCGCCGCGCCGGTCCTCGTCGGGGCCGCCGGGACCCTGGTACACGCCGTCGAGGCTCAGCATCATCGATGCGGTCAGCTTCATCGTCAGCGCTCCTGAGCCCGTCAGTCCGTCGGTGCTTGCTCGGGCGTCATCGGCTGCCTCCGTCGCGACGTGGACGGATCAGGCCTCCGCGCCGACCTTCTGGAGTGCCTCGATCATCGAACGCGCCTGGTCGTGGTCCTTCTCGTTCGGGTGGCTGTGGTCGGCCATGATCCCGCAATAGACGTCGTGGATGGCCTGGGCCATCGTGTCCTCGCTCGCGATCGCCAACCCCGCGACCTGCAGCCGGTGGACGGTCTCGCCCTGCGGCATGTTCAGGGCCTGTTCGAGTGTCTCGCGCATCGACATGGTCGCCCCTCCGTGTGTGCTTTGGACCCGAAGCGTACGCCTCGGAGGGGGATCCGGAACGCCCGACGTGCGCGCTCACGGCTCGATCACTTGAGCAGGTAGCGGGCGACCTCGTTGATCAGCGGCTCGCCGGCCGCGAACCGGCGGATCTGGTCGCCGGCGAGTGCGAAGGACCGGATCGTGCTCGTCGGCGAGTCGCCCGCCATGTGCGGGCTGATCAGGACGTTGGGCAGTGCCCAGAGCGGATGATCGGGCGGAAGCGGCTCCGGATCGGTGACGTCGAGGGCGGCCCGGATCCGACCGACGCGGAGTTCCGCCACGAGCGCCGCGGTCTCGATCGTGCGGCCGCGTCCGGCGTTCACCACGAGCGCGCCATCCGGGAGCAGGCCGAGCCGTCGGCCGTCCAGCAGCCCGTCCGTCTCGCTCGTCAACGGCAGGATGTTCACGAGGATCTCGGCGTCGCGGAGGACCTCGTCGAGGTCGGCCAGGCCGCGGACACCGTCGCGGGACGTGCGACCCACGCCGATCAGATCGACGCCGAAGGGTCGGAGGCGATCCGCGATCGCGGATCCGATCGAGCCGAGGCCGAGAATGACGACGCGCCGGCCGGCCAGCTCGGGCGGCTCGATCGTCGCCCACTCGGCGCGCAACTGCGCGTCGCGCGACTCGACGAGGCCACGCTGCATCGCAAGGATCGCTCCGACCACCCACTCCGCGAGGGGCGCGTCGTACACGCCGCGCGCGTTGCAGACGATGACGTGCTCGGGCACACGTCCGACAAGCCAGTCGACCCCGGCGCTCGTCGTCTGGATGACGCGGAGCCGTCCCCCTCCCCGGTCGAGCAGATCGAGGAGGGGGAGGCGTGTCCGGGCGGACGGCACGATGAGCTCGACCTCCGCCAGGTCAGGGACCGGACCAGGCTCGGGCGGAACGAGACGAACGTCGGCGTTGGCCGGCAGCTCGCCCAGTTGGACCCGCTCCGGGATGTCGGGCAGGCACACGACGACGGTCCCAGGGCGAGACGGATCGAACCGTGGCGGGATGGCGTGCGGCTCGGCGACCGCAGATGGCTTGACCATCTGCCCATGATGCGCCAAGCGGTCCAGCGGGAGCCCTTGCGTCGACGCGTGCGTCCGGAGGTTCCGCTGGCGGCCTCGGCGTTCATCGCGCGGCGCACGAGGTGGCCGATCACGACGGGCTCCAGAGCGACGAAGAGTTGGGCCATAGCGTCAATCGCGCGGCCCGCTGTATTCGTCATAGCGAGCACGGAAGCCGAAGACGCGGGCGATCGGTGCGACGATCGTCGCGAGCGGTCCGACGACGCGCTGCTGGTCCGGCGGCAGCTGCATCTCTCGGCGGTATTCGCGCGCGAGCACGAGCAGATGGAGCTTGTCCCGGAGATCGTTCTTCCCGACCTTGCCGTCCTTCGCGAGGCCGAAGAACGTCTCGAACATCGTTTCGGTCCCGAGGGCGGGCCGGAACTGCATCAGCGCTGTGACGTGCTGATCCGTGGCGTTCCACACGACGTGCAGGGTGCCGGGCGGCACCACGGCGGTCTCGCCCGGTTGGTATTCCCGCTCCTGGTCGCCGATCCGGACCCACATCGGTGCGCCACTGATCTGGAGGCGCTCTTCCTGGCTGGGGTGGAGATGCGGCGACGGGACGAACCCGGTCGGTGCCGAGTACAGGGTGACCTCGAGCAGCTCTCCGGCCGTTTCTCGGGCTCGCCGCCGGAAGACGATCCGTTCCCCGGTGCCGGGGTGCACGAGCGGGTTTGCGTCCGACCCGTGCAGCGCATCTGCGGGGGCCTCCGTCCCTGCGTCCGCTCTCATCAGGTCCTCCTTCGTCGGGCTTTCGGTCGGTCCGACGCGCCCGCGCCGACCGAATCGAACGTCACAGTCCGGATCGTCCGCTCGCGGGCGCGGTGCGGCAAGTCCCGGACCTCAGCGGCTGCGACTTCCGGCGAGCGGTCGAACCTCGATCGGCTCGCCGATCGCCTCGCTCACTCGCGACGCCCACTCGACGGCCGCAGCGATGTCGGGTGCCTCGATCAGATAGAAGCCGCCGAGGTGCTCCTTGGTCTCGGCGAACGGGCCGTCGGTGCTTTTCGGTCGCCCGTCGCCGCGGCGAACGACCTTCGCATCGTCCGGCGCGGTGAGCCGCGCCGAATACACGAAGGCATCGGCAGCTTCCATCTCGGACTCGAGGCCCGCGATCCTGGCGTAGCCCTCCCGTTGCTGCTCCTCGGTCATCGGCTCGCTCGGGCCGGTGCCCGTCATGTGCACGGACAGCATGTACTGGGTCATTCATCTGCTCCTGGATTTCGCAGGGACATCCTGCTCATGACCATGCGACGAAGGCGCCTCGACAGGCTCGACATTTGCTCCGTGCATCAGGCCGGGGCGTCGGCCTGGACCTCCGGCGACACGTTGGCGTTCACGTGGAACACGTTGGCCGGATCCCACGTTCGCTTCAGTGCCGCAAGGCGAGCGAGTTTCGCGTCGCCGTAGATCCGGCGGCTCTCCGCTGGGCCGACGTCGGAGTTGCCGTTCGCGTAGGCCCCCAGCGTCCGGTCCGGCTCGACGATCTGCATGGCCCGGCGGCACCACTCGATGTTTGCGTCGTCGAGGGACGGATCGGTCCACGACGAATCCGCGCTGAGATCGAAGGCTGCAGCGCGACCGGCAAAGGCGGTGGCATTCTCGTCGACCCGGGCGATCGCTCCGCCCAGGGCGGTCATCCCGAACGACGCCTCGCCGGGCACGACCGCAACGTGCTCGACGAGCTGATCGAGCGCCTCCGGGCGAACGTCGTCGGCATTGTGGCTGCTGATGAATGAGCGGCTGCCCCACGCGAACGCAAGGTCATGAGCCGTCTGGATGTCGAGATAGGGCGCGCTCGCGATCGTCGTCGTCAGTGGTGGCGGGCCGTTCCGGAGTCCCGCCGTGTCGCGCTCGACATCCCGCGCCGCGCCGCTGTGGTTCCAGGCGAAGAGGACGATCGGTCGGTCGATCATGTCGTCCGGGTAGCCGGCGTCAGGCCCGGCCCGGTCGAGGCCGAAGATGCACGACACGGTGTCCGGGGCGCGGAGGGCGTAGTCGCGGAACTGGCTCCACAGTTCGTGGACCTGGGTCGCCGGAAACGTCAGGACACCACGGTGCAGGTCCGGTCCGAACGGCTGGAGGCGGAACTCGAACGCCGTTGCGATCCCGAAGTTCCAACCCGCGCCGCGAAGGCCCCAGAACAGCTCCGGTTCGTCGGTCTCCGAGGCGCGGACGAGGCGGCCGTCGGCGGTGACGAGCTCGACGGCGGTCAGGTTGTCGATCGTGAGCCCGAAGTGGCGCTGGAGGCGGCCGACTCCCCCGCCGAGGGTCAGACCTGCGACGCCGGTGTGGCCGACGACGCCGGTCGGGCAGACGAGACCGTGCTCCTGGGCGGCGACGTCGAGCTCGCCGAGGAGGGCGCCACCGTTG
>JANLYK010000254.1:0-3552 GCA_031365595.1 Chloroflexota bacterium
CGCCGGCCATCTCGTCTACCTCGAGGCCCGGACGGCAGACGACGCGGTCCAGGCCGGGCTCATCCTGTATCGCCACGGCGAGCGGCTCTCGACCGTCCACTCGGGCGACCACGCGGACGCCCGGCGCGACCATCCGGGCGCACTTCATCTGCTCCGCTGGCGTGCGATCGAGCTGGCGCTGCGGGAGGGCCGGGCCGAGATGGACCTGGGTGGTGTGGACGTCGGGCGCCCGGCGCGAGCCGACCGAGGGTGAGCCGATGTGGGGCCTGTACCAGCACAAGCGCTCGTTCGGCGGGGAGTGGCTGGCGCTGACCGGCGCCCACGAACGGGTCCTCGACGCGAACCGCTACCGGATGGGCCGCCTGGCATCGAAGGCGTCGCGCCTGCTCCGGCGCGGCTGAGCGTGGCCCCATGACCGACGGGTCCATCGCTGATCTTCTGGCCACCGCCGAGCCGACCGGGCCGCGGCCGCTGGGCGAGTTGATCGAGCGGCTCGCCGCCGGCTCGGGGCTGCGTGGCGCACGCGACGGGGGACGCGCGATCGGGGCGCATGCGTTGGCGCGGATCCCGATCCAGGGCGTGACCGACGACTCGCGCGCTGTCCGCCCGGGCACCCTGTTCGTCGCGGTCCGCGGTCTTCACGTCGATGGCCACGAGTACGTGGCGCAGGCTGCGGCATCCGGGGCCGCGGCCGCGCTCGTCGAGGAGCCGATCCCCGGCGTCGCGCTGCCCCAGCTCGTCGTCGCTGCCGGACCGACCGCCCTCGCCGATGCCGCGGCCTGGTGGTACGGCGATCCGTCGCACCGGCTCGGGGTCGTCGGGATCACCGGCACCGACGGCAAGACGACGACCTCGTTCCTGGCCGCGGCCGCGCTCGAGGCGGCGGGCCTGTCGAGCGGGCTGATCGGGACGGTCGCGACGCAGATCGGTGCGACTCGCGAGGCGAACCCGGAGCACACCACGACTCCGGGCGCGCCGCTCCTCCAGCGGACCCTCCGGGCCATGGCCGATGCCGGTAACGGTGTGGCCGTCGTCGAAACGACGTCCCACGGCCTGGCCGCCGATCGCGTCCGCGGGATCGCCTACGACATCGCGATCCTGACCAACCTGACCCACGAGCACCTCGAGTTCCACGGCACCTGGGAGCGCTACCGCGACGCCAAGCTGTCCCTGTTCGAGCGCCTGGCGGCCGGCCGAACGAACCCGGTCAAGGAGGTCGCAGGGCGGCCGTGGCCGAAAGCCGCGATCGTCAACGCCGACGACCCCAACGCCGGGTCGTTCATCGGCGTCGCCCAGGAGGCCGGAGCCCGGATCCTGACCTATGGCACGGACGCCGGCGCGGACGTCCGGGCGACCCACGTCGAGGAGGACGCCCACCGCCTTCGGGTCGACTTCAGCGCCCCGAGCGGCGCTTCCCGGGTCGAACTCCGCCTCGCCGGCCGATTCAACGTTCACAACGCGCTTGCGGTCGTTGCCCTCGGCGAGGCCCTCGGGCTCGATCCCGCCGCGGTTCGGGCCGGTCTCGAGGGCGTTACGGGCGTCCCCGGCCGGATGGAGCGCCTCGACGCCGGCCAGCCGTTCGGCGTCGTCATCGACTATGCCCACAGCCCGGCCTCGCTCGAGAAGGTCCTCGGCCTGCTCGCGCCCCTCGCGGCCGCCCGCGGCGGCGGCGTGATCGCTGTATTCGGCTCGGCCGGGGAGCGCGACACCGCCAAGCGGCCGATGATGGGCCGGATCGCCGCCGATCGGGCGCGCCTCGTGATCGTGACCGACGAGGATCCCCGCGGCGAGGACCCGATGGCCATTCTCGACGACATCGCCCGTGGCGCCGAAGACGGCGGCAAGCGTCGCGAGCGCGACCTGTTCCTGATCGCGGACCGACCGGCGGCCATCGCTGCGGCCTTCGAGCGGGCGCGCCCCGGCGACATCGTCCTGCTCGCCGGCAAAGGCCACGAGCGCTCGATCATCGGCGCTCGCGGTCCGGTCGCCTACGACGAGCGCGAGACGGCCCTCGCCGCCCTCGGCGCCCTCGGCTACTCCGACCCGCCGGCCGGCTGACGTGCGCGGCTGCCTCTTCATCGTCGTCCTCGCCGGGGTCGTGCTCGGCTCGGCGGCCTGGTTCGGAGCCCCGCTCGCCGCGTCGGCCGTGATCCAGGCGGCGCTCGAGAGCGGTGGCTACCAGGCCGCGAGCGGATCCGTCCGTGCGACGTCTGATCCACCGCCCAAGCTCCTCCTCGGGCGAGCCGATCGCGTCGAGATCGACGGCGTCGACGTCGACTTCCGGACCTTCCACGCCGCCAGCCTCGAGCTCGTCCTGACCGATGTCGACGTGGTTGCGCGAACCGCGGGCGGCGTCAGCGGCCGGATCGACGGTGCCGCGCTGCGCACGACCGACGGGCTGGCGGCCGTGGCCGACGTCTCGATCGACGGCGGCGGTGAGGCGGCTGCGGCCACGATCACGGTTGATGGCGCGACCGTCGACCGGGTCGTGCGCGAAAGATTCCAGAGCGAATTTGGCGTCGCGGTGACCGGGGTGGCACTCGTCGCCCCGAACGTGCTCCGGATCTCGTCCGGCGCGACGACCGTCGAGGGTCGCCTCGAGGTCGACGATGCCGGAGCGATCGCCCTGCGAACCCCGCTCGGCGCGTCCACGATCCTGAGCCTCGACCCGGCGTTTCCGCTGCGCTTCGACTCGGTATCGGTCGTGGCAGGCGATCTGCGCATCGACGCCACCCTCGACACCGGAGCCCTCCTCGGCGGCTGACCACCGCGTGCCGGGCCCCGTGGAGCGCGCCGGACCCGCTGCTATCCTTCGCGGACATGGCACAGCCCCGCACGACCACCCCCGGCGACGCCAAGGGTTCGCGATCCGGTCCGGCCGCCAGTCGTGCCGCGTCGACCGGGTCAGCGACGGCTGGCACGAGCCCGGCCGCCGACCCGCCCGCGTCGCCCACGACGCCCGCACCGGCCTCCGCTTCGAGCGCTCCAGCCGCGCGTCGCCCGAAGCCGACCGGCCCGCGCCGCGCCCCGGCCCGGCCGGCCGCGCGGCCGACGGCCGACGGTGCTGCGCCGGAACCGGACCTCGCGGCCCTCAAGGCCACCCTCGTCGAGACCGTCCGCGGTCACTACCCGCAGTCCGACCTCGAACCGATCGAGCGTGCCTTCGATCTCGCGGTCGAGGCGCATATCGGCCAGCGCCGGGCGACCGGCGAGCCGTACGTCACCCACCCGATCGCGTCGGCCCAGATCACCGCCGAGCTCGGGATCGACCCGATCGCGGTCACCGCCGCCATCCTCCACGACGTCCCCGAGGACACCGAGTTCGGTCTGTCCGATATCGAGGACCGCTTCGGGCCCGAGGTCGCCCGACTCGTGGACGGGGTCACGAAGCTCTCGAAGTTCAGCACTCATAGCCACGAGCAGCAGCAGGCCGAGAACATCCGGAAGATGCTCCTCGCGATGGCCGAGGACATCCGGGTCGTCCTGATCAAGCTCGCCGACCGGCTCCACAACATGCGGACCCTGTACGGCCTGCCGTCGGAGAAGCAGCTC
>JANLYK010000268.1:0-3435 GCA_031365595.1 Chloroflexota bacterium
CAGGTCGAGCCGGATCGAGCGCTTGTTGCGATTCACCGCGAGGGCGTAGGCCGCGGTCCGCGTCCCATCTGCCTCCGATCCGACCCACGGCGGCCCCCAGCCCCGGGTCGCATCGCCTTCGGGCGGCTCGACCTTGACCACGTCGGCGCCGAGATCGGCCAGGAGCATCGTGGCGTACGGCCCGGCCAGGACGGTCGAGCAGTCGATGACCCGGATTCCGGCGAGGGGGCCGGGCGTCGCCGGGTCTGGATCTCTGGTCACCTGCCGATGGTAGGCCGACAGGCTCGCCCGGCGCCGACCCCGGAGCGTCAGCTGAACAGGTTGCCGGTGAAGTCCTTGACCATGGGATTGGACGAGCGGTACGTGGGCAGCGAGAGCATCGCGAACCCGTCGTTGGCGGCCGGCTTGATCCAGTCGATCAGCTCGCGGTTGACGATGATCGTCGGAAGACGACGCTCCTGGAGCTGGCCGCCGAACTCGAACTCGAGCCAGGCGTCGGTCATCGGGACCATCGCCTTCCGGCGCCGGAGCTGGTCGAGCGGCTCGGTTCCCGGCCGCGTGTGCAGGTCTCCGCGGAGGCGGTATGGACCGATCTGGATCACCATCGGCACGGCCCGGGTGCTGATGCGTCGTTCGCGGTTGCCCCGCGGTCCCGTCGCATGCACGAGCAGCAGCTCGTCGCGCCGGATCAGGAACTCCGGGACCTCGACCCCGACAGCATCGCCCAGGCCGTGGCAGGTGACGTCGGTCAGCAAGTACTCGTCGTGGTCGTTGAGCATGTCGGTGAGCCGTTCGGCCTGAAGCGCGACGTTGCCGGACAGCAGGACGTCCGCGCCAAACGCGACGAAATCGATGGGCGGGGCCTCCGGACGAGCGTCGGATGGCTCGCCGCCGGGATCAGGGAGTGCATCCGGCGACCCGAACTGGACCTGGAGACGACGACCGATGCTCTTGAACACGTGGGTTCCTCGCTAATTCCGGATGGACCGGCCACTGCGCTGACCGTACCCAACCGGGATCGGGCGAGGGCTCCCCCAGAAGTCCCGCTCGGAGGGCGGACCGGCTGCGGGAGGCGCGCTGCTGGTGCGATGATGCGGCGATGACCGACGAACCGAGCTCCGCTCAGCCTGAACCGACCACCGACGCGTCCAACGGGGACCCGCGGACTGCCAATCCGCCTGCGAACCCGCTCCCGATGCCGTCCGACCCGCATGTCCCGACCCTGATGTCGGTCCACGCCCACCCGGACGACGAGACGATCAGCGCCGGCGGCGTCATGGCCAGGGCCGTCGCCGACGGCCATCGGGTGATCCTCGTGACCTGCACACGGGGCGAGCAGGGCGAGATCGTCGTTCCGGCCCTCGATACCCCCGAGAACCACCGGCGTCTCGGCGAGATCCGGGCGACCGAGCTCGAGCTGGCGATGGGCGAACTCGGCGTGACCGAGTGGGAGAACCTCGGCTACCGCGACTCGGACATGATGGGCCGGCCCGGCAACAACGACCCGCGGACCTTCTGGCAGGCCGACCTCGACGAGGCCGCCGGCCGCCTGACCTGGCTGATCCGGCGCTACCAGCCCGACGTGATCACGACCTACAACAGCTTCGGCGGCTACGGCCACCCGGACCACATCCGCGTCCACGACGTGTCGATCCGGGCGTTCGAGCGGGCGGGCGACCCGGCCTGGTACCCGGAGCAGCTGACGGACGACGTCGTGCCCTGGGCGCCGCGGAAGCTCTACGAGACCGCCATCCCGGCTTCCGTTCGCGACGCGATGCGCGAGGCGATGAAGGAGACCGGCAAGCCGAGCTTCTGGGACCCGCCCGAGGATGCGACGCCGGAGCAGCTCGCCGAGCACCAGGCGTTCATGGACAAGATGCTCGTCCCGGACGAGTCGATCACGACCTGGGTCGACATCAGCGGCGACCCGATCGACCGCAAGTGGCGGGCCATCCAGCGCCACGTGACCCAGATCGCGATGGACAGCGGCTTCATGACCTTCGGCGAGGAGGGCTGGAAAACGCACTGGGCGAAGGAGGCGTTCGTCCTCCGCGAGTCGCGGGTCCAAACGACGAAGCCTGAGGATGACCTCTTCGCGGGGCTCAGCTGACGGTCGGACGCTGTTCGCAATCGAATCTCGTCGTGCCCGTGAGTCACGTGCCGACTCAGAACCGCAATCAGGGAGAGTGACTCATCACCGACGGGGGGGCGTGCCGAGCGTGCCGACTCCCATCCTGAGTCACCTCGTGGCTCAGCGGCCGGCGCCCGCCACGCTCATCGACCGAGGTCCACGCGAACCCTCGCCAGCCCTCACCAAGGCAGCATCCCCTTGCTGGCGTCGAAGATCTGGCCCATGACGGCCCGACCGTCGCCCTTCGGGTCGAGGAAGTTCGGCTGTGCCTTGTCGAGGATGATGTGCGGCCGCATCCGGGCCTGGACGAGGGTCGGGCCGCGAAACGTCAGCTCGAGCGTGATCCCCTCCATCGTCGGGATGGACCAGGTCTGGTCGAAGACGAAGTTGCCGAGGGAGTACCAGATCGGCTTGCCGTCCCGGACCTCCATGGCGCCTGCCCAGTGGGCGTGGTTGCCGATCACCAGGTCGGCGCCGGCGTCAATCGCGGCCCGGGCGAGCGCCTGCTGGCCCTTGAACGGGGTGGCGTCGTACTCGGTCCCCCAGTGCGGGAAGACGATCACGATCTGGGCGCCGGCCTTGCGCGCAGCGGCAACGTCCGTCCGGACCGCCGCGGCCGTGAGCTTCGCGCTGCCCGCCCGCTCCGCACCGGCGGTGTACGAGGCTGCGATCGTGTCGTAGGCGAGGAACGCGACCTTGACCCCGTTCGCGTCGAGAATGGCCGGTGCGCGTGCGGCCGCGAGGTTCCTGCCGGCGCCGCTCGACGCGATCCCGTACTTCTTGAGGTTCGTGATCGTCTGGAGGATCCCGGTGCCGCCGGCGTCGCGAATGTGGTTGTTGGCGATCCCGACCCAGTCGATCCCGGCGTTCGCCAGCCCGGCGATCAGCTTCGGGTCGGCCGAGAAGACGGTCCCGCTCGTGTGGTAGCGGAACGCGTTCGGAGCCGGGTTCTCGAAGTTCGCGATCGCGAGATCGGCCGATTCGACGAGGTGCCGGACGGCGCCTGCGTTGCCGGTCCGGCTCGTCCGTGGCGTGTCCCAGCCGAACGGCGAGCAGTCCTTGCAGATCGAGGTGATCTCGGCGGTCCCGCCGTCGAACGGGAAGTCGGCGCCCTTGCCCTTGATCTTGAGGGTCTCGGCGACTCCTCGGTCGAGCATGACGTCGCCGCCGGCGACGAGCGTCCACGAGGCGGCCGGGTCAAACACGGGCGTGTCGCTGCGCTGGGGCAGACGCGCGGTCAGGCCCCAATCGGCGATCGACGCGACGGCATCGACCCCGAACAGGTCGCGGTCGCCCCAGCCGAG
>JANLYK010000287.1:0-4723 GCA_031365595.1 Chloroflexota bacterium
CTGGCCGTCACGACCAGCAGCGATACCGAGGTGTCCAGCAAGCGGGCTGGACGATCGATGTGCGCCGGCAGGAGCGTGATCACGGCCGAGCCCAGGCCGACAAGGGCGAACTGCGCGCACAGGGTGACCGCTGACACGGCCCCGGACGCTAGTCCGACGTCATGGGTCGGATAGAGCCGGGCGGCGACGATCCAGGCGAGGAACCCGAATCCCATCGTGCCGACCTTGGCCGCGACGAGCGCGAGGGCGCTCAGGGTCACGGACAGGGACGCCAATCCCTCCTCGGAGAAGCCGGCTCGCCGGCCCAAACGGTCGATCATCGGCGGGACGTCATCCGCCTCGTCGTCGCAGCAGCTCGCCGAACATCGCGGCGTAGTTGAAGACGCCAAAGGCGACGTAGTACGGGATCCAGCGCGGGGCACGCCGGACGACGCTCAGGGCAACGCCCCGGATGGCCGCGGCTCCGGGCAGGAGCAGCAGGCGCGCGCCGCTGAACCGATGCTTCCGGACCATCCGGGCAAGGCCCTTGCCATCTGCCCGGAACTGGCCCCGGGCGAAGTCCCAGGTGTCGTCGAACCGGTGGCGGACGACCGTGCTCCGCGACACGCCGGCCTTGTCGCCGGCCGCCGCGAGACGCCAGCGCAGCTCGATGTCCTCGCCGGACTCGAAGGCGGCGTCGAACCCGTGGGTCAGGAGCGTGTCACGCTCGAAGACCGTGGCGACCAGTCCGAACCAGTAGCGGCTCTGGCCGGTTCGATGATGCTCAGCCAGCGCCTGGCCCCAGTATCCCGGGCCTGCCTCGCTCTCGAGCCCTGCCTGGAGCGCCACGTAGCCTCCGTCGCGGAACTCTCGGATGAGCGCCGCCAGCGACCCGTCGGGCAGGATCACGTCCGCGTCGACCAGTGCGACGAGCTCGGTGGTCGCCACCCGCGCCCCGATCGAGCGTGCCGCCGGCAGACCGCGACCTTCGTCGGACAGCACCCGGGCGCCGAACGAGCGGGCGATCTCGACCGTCTGGTCCGTCGACAGGCCGTCGACGACGATCACCTCGACGGGCGCCTGCCGCCGAATCGACGCGAGGCAGTCGACGAGCATGTCCTGGGCGTTCCGGGCGGGCACGACCACGGTGACCTCGAGGGTCGGAGGCGGCCCTCCCACGGGCACGGCGGCATCGGCGATGTCGCTCGGGCGCGTGCGATCGGCGGACTCGGTCATCGGTACCTCGGGTCAGACGGTCAGGGCGTCGCGGTCGCGGGCGGGACGAAGCGGGCGATCGTGGCGTCCGGCGTCCGGGACAGGACGTTGAACCAGCCCGTCGCGAACAGCTCCTGTTCGAACGAGGTCCAGTCGGCCGGCGCGGCGCCGAGGATCATCTCCACGTATGCCTGCTGCGTCCTCGTGATGATCAGGAACACGGGGCCCTTGTGATTGATCATGGCCTCGTACATCTTGTCGAGATCGTGATAGTACGTGTCGTCGCCGGCGGGTCGGAAGCGGTACTCCTCGTAGCGCAGGTTCTTCCAGGGAGTGTTGCCGACGACGCCGATGAGCATCGAGTCGGGTGGGGCGATCGCGTACAGCTGATTGACGGCCGCCACCTCGCCCGCGGTGAACGACTCGATCCGCTCGTTGCCATAGCGAGCGACGAGGAACGGGGCGACGAGCGCGACGGTCGCGACGACAACGGACAGCGTGAGCAGGCTGCTCGCAACGAGCTGCCGCCGCGGGATGAACGCAAAGGCGATCAGCAGGGCCATGAATGGCAAGCTGAACAGGTAGATCCGGAGGAGCATCTCGCCGCCGTATGCCTGGACCGCGAACAACGGGAACGGGGCCGCCGCGAGCGCCATCGTCGTGACGTCCAGGCGGCCGGCACGGATGCGCCGAAGGACGCCGATCGCGGCGAGACCCCAGACGCCGACGGCGAACCCAAGGCGGAGGAAGACGACCGCCCGGTGACCATCACTGCCCTGGAGGCGGCCCGTCAGGTTCGCGGCGAGCGAGTCGGACAGGGTCCCGACATAGCCAGCGACATTCTGGAAGTGGCCGATGAGGAAGGCGACGGCGCCGAACGCGACCCACGCCGCGATCATCACGCCGAGCGCGACGGGCAGACTCGGCCAGGGAAACCGCAGGAGAAGGACGAGGACGCCGACAACCGCGACCATGAAGAATGGGGTCAGCTGGTGGCCGGTCACGACGAACGCGAACATCACGAGGAACACGGCCATGAGGCCGGACCGCCGTGCCGGCGACAACTCCAGGGCACGGATCGGCTCCCCGGTCAGGACGTGCTCCCGAACGATCTGGATGGGTCGCATCAGGCGCCGAACCGGAGTCTGCCCCGGGACGGGGACCGGAGCGCTCCCTGGGCGCGGATCGCGAGCGCTGAACCAGCGCACGATCAGGGCCGCGCTCACAAGGAAGAAGAACATGGCGAAGCCCTGCGGCGAGAAGTAGTCCTGGCCGATCCAGTCCGCCAGGTAAAAGACCCAGATCGACAGCCAGACCACGCGCCGGTCTTCGGTCAGCGAGTCGAGGAGGACGTAGAGGGCTGGCAGATACAGCAGGTTCAGCCAGACCGGCGCCCACAAGGCCAGCGCCGTCGCGTCAAGCTGGCCAACGGCCCCGGTCAACGCGGACGCCAGGATGAACATGCCCGGCCAGTTGTGATACGCGTCGATCGCCGGATCCACGGTCCCGTGACGGGTCACATAGTCGATCAGCCCGAGGTGACGCCACGACGGCGAAAACCTCGGTTGGCCCTCGGCGAGCGGCACCGCGCCGTAGAGCATCAACACGAGGATCACGCAGATGATCGTGAGCAGCCATGTCGACGGCTGGCGGGCGCTCAGCACGGAGGCGAACGCCAGCGCGATCGGCAGGAAGGCCGCGTAGGACCAGATCGGGAGCACGCTGACGAGACCGATGTCCGTGTAACCCGTCAGGTCACTGGACAGGACGGCAAACAGCCAGATCACGAGCGAGCCGAGACTGACGGTAAGAACAGCGAGCCACTCGGTCAGCGTCGCCCGGTCCAGGCGCAGGACGAATCCGGCCTCGCGGACCAGGCGCAGCACGTCGCCCACCGCGGGCAGCGCCATGCGCGGGTCGACGCTGGTAGTGGCCTCGATACGGCCGGGCGCCATGGGGTTGACGGACTTCACCTGTGGGGCGTCGGCGACCCGGGGCGCAGGTGCGAGGAAGGTGACCTCACGGCGTGACCGAGATGTCGTCGGCGAACAGGGTGAACGTCTGCTTGGACGTGTCGTTGCCAAGCTGGGCGTAGCGCACGCCGGCCGTCCCGAGATTGGCGTTCGTGGTCTGCATGATCGTGGTTCCGTTCAGGCGGACGTCGATCGTGCTGGTCGTGCCATTGACGAACACGTGGACATCGAACCGGCCCCACGTTCCAAGCGGGAGGACGCCCGTCGTCGCGGTTCGCGTGGTCACGGAGTCCGTGACCCACAGCTGATTCCCGCTCAGGTTCTGGCGATAAAGGACGAGGAGCCGCTTGCCGGTCGCGTCGAACAGGCGGAGCAATGGCACGTTGGCCCCGCTCGCGCCCTCGACGTCGATCCGAACGGACGCGCTGGCAGTGAGTTCCGTGCGATTCCCGCCCAGATCGCCACGCAGGTAGGCGACCGACCCCGTGTTGACGGACTCCGACAGGCGGGCGGCGAAGGAGCCGGTCCGCACGACGCTGCTCTGGACCGTGGCACTGCCGTCACCGCCGGTCACGACCTGCCACGCCGCGCCTCCGAAGTTCCCGGATTCGAAGCCGTCGGCGAGGAAGGCCGAGGTGGGCGCGTTGACCGTCCAGGTCCGGGCGGCCGGCGTCGGATCGACGTTGCCAACGGGATCGGTTGCCTGCATCGCAAAGGTGTGGCTGCCGTTGGCGAGGCCCGCGAGCGAAGCCGGGGACGAGCACGACGCGAACGGCGCGCCATCAGTGCTGCACGCGAACGTCGAGCCGCTCTCGGTGGCATGGAAGGTGAACGATGCGCTGCTCGAGGTCACCGTCCCGCTCGGGCCCGTGTCGATGATCGTGTCGGGGGCGGAACGGTCGAGGGTCACGGTGGCACTGTCACTGGCGCTGAGCCCGACCGCGTCCAACGCGGTGGCGGCGATCGTGACCGATCCGTCGGGTGTCGAGGCCGGATCCCAGGTGGCTCCATAGGGGCTGGTCGTGTCCGTGGCGAACACGGTCCCTCCGACCGAGAATTCGACCCGCGCGACGGCGATATTGTCGGAGGCCGTAGCGGCGATCCCGATCGGGCCGTTGAACACCGACCCGGCCGCCGGCGCGGTGAGCGTCACCGACGGCGGCGTCGTGTCGGGCACCGAGGTGTCGATCGTCCAGGTGCCCGTCGCCGGCGTCGGATCGACGTTGCCGGCCCCATCCGTCGCCCGGACGCGGAACGAGTGGCTGCCATCCGACAGCCCCGAATAGCTCTTCGGCGAGGCGCAGGCCGTGTAGCCCGCGCCATCGAGGCTGCAGCCGAACGTCGACCCGGGCTCGTTTGAGCTGAAGGCGAATGTCGCGTTCGTCGAACTGACGGTCCCGGTCGGCCCGCTGTCAATCGTGGTCTCGGGCGGCGTGCTGTCAGCGACGCCGAAGTCGATCCGGTTGTGGACGTAGGTGTGGGTGTGGTGGGGGGCGGCGGCGGCCCGGAGCCCACACGCAGGGGGGGGTGGCGGGGTCGTGGGGATCGGGGTGGTG
>JANLYK010000291.1:0-9182 GCA_031365595.1 Chloroflexota bacterium
CGTGCCCGCGCCGCTGGCCGTGCCCGCGCCGCTGGCCGTGCCCGCGCCGCTGGCCGTGCCCGCGCCGCTGGCCGTGCCCGCGCCGCCCCGATCGAGTGGCTGGCTGGTCATCGCTCATCGATGGTAGAGGCAGACGTCAGCCGAGGTGGCGACACTCTGGCCGTGGTATTTGTCAAACGAATCCCAGGCGGACGTTAACCAACTCGTCCGTCGGCCCCGACGCCGGGCTGAGCGTGGCCCGAGCGCGGCGAGTTGACATATGACCTTCGAACCAGTCGGTAGACAAGTCGGCGCCGCCTAACGTCCGGGTGAGATTCGTTTGACAAGTCGGGGGGGAGGGGCATCGGGGCGGGCACGCGACACGCGCACGAGCCTGGCACGCGACACGCGGTACGAGCTTGGCACGCGCCACGCAGCACCCGGCACCCGGCACGAGGCCCGGCACGCGGCCCGGCACGCGCAACCCTCGCCTCGATTGACCCCTCCAGACCGAGCCGCTATGCTCCGGCGGCCCTGCCACCTCGTGGTGACGGGCGATCCGTGTCGCCGGCGGCTCCGCGCGACGGATGGAGACGAGACCCGAGCCGGAGGAGGTGAACCGGAATTGGCAGAAGTCCGAGTGGGTGAGAACGAGACGTTCGAAAGCGCCCTGCGTCGCTTCAACAAGAAGATCCAGCAGTCCGGCATCCTCGCCGAGGCCCGCCGTCGCGAGCACTACGAGAAGCCGAGCGTGAAGCGCAAGCGCAAGGAAGCGAAGCGCAAGAAGAACGCCCGAACCGCGGTCGGCTGAGCCGGCCGGCGACGCGCCACCAGGCCGTCGTCGCATCGCCTCATCAGGCGATCCGCGCCCCAGGGCGTTCCGCGGCCGTCGACCGCCGAGCGGTCGCGACCCCGCCCCGCCCGAGGTAGCCATTCCGGTGTCCCTTCGTGATCGGATCCAGACCGACGTCACCGCCGCGATGCGGTCGGGTGACGCGCTGCGTCGAGACGTCCTGCGGATGGCCCAGAACGCCGTCTACGCCGTCGAGAAGCGCGAGCGCCGACAGCCGACCGACGACGACGTTGCCGCGATCCTGACGCGCGAGGTGAAGACCAGGCGCGAGTCGATCGACGCCTTTCGCAAGGGCGGCCGCGAGGATCTCGCGGCGAAGGAGGAGGCAGAGATCGCGATCCTTGCCGACTACCTGCCCGAGCAGCTCGACGCTGCCGCGATCCAGGAGCTCGTCGCCGAAGCCGTCGCCGCGACCGGCGCCGCCAACGTCCGCGACCTCGGCAAGGTCATGGGCTGGCTCTCGCCGAAGACCCGCGGCCGGGCAGACGGCAAGCGGGTCTCGGAGCTCGTCGCCCAAGCGCTCGCCCGGGCCGACCTCGCCGGCCACGATGCCGCGCCCGTCGGCCCCGAAGCCGACCGGTCCCATGGAGCGGGCTGAGCCCGACCAGGGAAGGACCGGATGATGCTGAGCCCGCGAGCCCCGGCGCCGAGCACCACGTTCACCCGTCTCGACGGGCGGCGACTGGCCATCGCGGCCGTCGTCCTTGTCGCAACCATGACCGCGATCTTCGCGCTCGACCTCGTCCAGCCGCGCCTCGAGGTCGCGGTCGGCACCGTCGCCCCGACGAACATCGTGGCCCCCCGCGCCGACTCCTACACGAGCACGATCGAGACCGACAAGCGCAAGGCCGCCGCGAGCAACGCCGTCGCGAATGTCTACGACTTCTCGGACGAGAAGGCCGACCGGATCGCCAGCGCGGCGGCTGCGGCCTTCGAGCGCCGGGTCGCGCCGATCGACAGTGCGCTCAAGCCGGATGTCGCAGCGGCGGACAGGGCGGCCCTTCTCGCATCGGTGGACCTCCTCACCGAGCCGACCCGAACCACGCTGGCCGGGCTCGATCTCGAGGGTTGGACGAAGATCCGGGAGCAGGCCGCGGCCGTCCTCGATACAACCGAGCGCAACCCGCTCAAGGACACCGAGGTCGAGACCACCCGGGCCGGGCTCTCAGGCAAGGTCATCGGTCTCGATCGGGCGGGCCGGACGCTGGCTGTTGAGCTGATCGCCCCGCTCGTCCAGCCGAACTCGTCGTTCAGCATGGACCTGACCAACGCCGCCCGGGCGAAGGCCGCCGCCGACGTGCCGGACGTGATCACCTCCTATGCCCAGGACGAGACGATCGTCCTCAAGGGCCAGAAGATCACGCCGGAGATCCTCGAAGCCATCGAGTGGTTCGGCTTGACCGAGGCCCGCCCCGACCTCGCCCGGCTCGGCGGCTGGTTCCTGCTCTCCGCGCTGATCGTCGGGATCCTGCTCGGGTGGATCTGGCGGTTCCGCCGCCTGCTCTGGCACCGGACGAACGCGCTGGTCCTGATCGGGTTGATCGTGGTCGCGACCACGCTCCTCTTGAAGCTCACCGCTGGACGGCCGGGCCTGCCGTTCATCCTGCCCGTTGCGGCTGCCGGAATGCTCCTGGCGATCCTGCTCGATTCCGGCGTGGCCGTGATCGTCGTCGGGATGCTGGCCCTCCTCGGTGGCGCCGCGAACGGGACCACGGGCTCGCTCGAGCTGACAGCGTTCATCTTCCTCGGCGGCCTGGCCGGGATCGTCGCCATTCGGCGCGGCGATCGATTCCAGGTCTTCATCCAGGCCGGCCTCGCGGTCGCGATCGTCAACGTCCTTGTCGTCGCCACGTTCGGCTTCCTCGGACTCCACGATGCGCGCGGCGTCCTCGAGCTGATGGCCGCGTCGCTACTGAACGCGGCGGCCTCGGCCGTGGCCGCGGTCGGGACGTTCGCGGTGCTCGGCAGCGTGTTCGGAATCCTGACCGTGTTCCAGCTCCTCGAGCTGGCTAACCCGTCGCAGCCCCTCCTCCGGCGGCTGCTCGTCGAGACCCCCGGCACGTACCACCACTCGCTGATGGTCGGCAACCTCGCCGAACGGGCGGCCGAGGCGATCGGCGCCGATCCGCTCCTGACCCGCGTGGCGGCCTACTACCACGACATCGGGAAGCTCTCGAACCCGCTGGCGTTCATCGAGAACCAGGCCGGTGGCGAGAACGTCCACGACCAGCTCGACCCCGAAGTGTCGGCCCAGGTCCTGAAGCAGCACACTGCCGACGGGATCGACATCGCCTACAAGGCGAAGCTGCCCAAGAGCCTCATCGCGTTCATTCCGCAGCACCACGGGACCGCGACGATGAGCTACTTCTACGCCCGGGCGAAGGGCGCGGCGGCCGAGCCGTTCGGCGGCCTCCAGACCGCGGAGGGATCAAGGGCGGCAGCCGCAGTCGACGAGCGCAAGTTCCGCCACTCCGGCCCCAAGCCGCAGTCGCGCGAGGCGGCCCTGATCATGCTGGCCGACGGCGTCGAGGCGTCGGTTCGGTCGCTCGAATCCCGCGACGAGCCCGCGATCCGGGCGATGGTCGCCCGGATCATCGACGAGCGACTGAGCGACGGCCAGTTCGACGAATGCGACCTGACCCTGCGCGACGTCGAAAAGATCAAGGAGGCGTTCGTCCAGCAGCTCCTCGGGATGTACCACCAGCGGATCGCGTATCCGCAGAACAAGGTGGTCGAGCTCGAGTCGCGGCGCGGCACGGGCACGTCCGGGCCCGGCGCCGGGGCGTGACGGCCACCTACATCACCCCGTGGCGGATCGACATCACGATCCGCGACACCGTCATCGATGCCCACGGCGGGAGACGACCGATCGCCACGGCGCCGCTTGCCCGAGCGATTGCCGCGGCGCTCGACGCCGCCGGGGCACCGTCGCCTGCTTCGGTCGGCCTGATCCTTGCGGACGACGAGGAACTGAGCAGCCTCAACGAGACACACCTCGGCCACGAGGGCGCGACCGACGTCCTGTCATTCCCACTCCTGCCGCCGGAGGCGTTCCCGCCCCATGACGGCGACCCCGACCGAGGTGCCGAGCCGCAAGGCAGCGATCCCGCGCACTTCGCCGGGCCGCCCGGCCGGCGCATCCACCTCGGCGACATCGTCGTGTCGGTCGAGCGCGCGCGCGAGCAGGCGGAGCAGGGCCGAGGCGGCCAGACCGGTGACGTCCGCTGGTCCGCCGTCGACGAGCTCCGCCTCCTGGTGACCCACGGCGCGCTCCACGTCTGCGGTTGGGACCATGCGGACCCGGCCGAAGAGCGCGCGATGCGATCCCTCGAGCAGCGGCTGGGGCACGTGACGTAGATCCGGGTCACCCGGAAGTCCATGCGGGCATGACCTTTGGGCCAACGATGAGTTGCCGGCCTGCACCGCATCTTGAAGGCCGGGGCCATGTGGCCAGAGCGAGCCGACAAGAGCAGGACCATGCCAACGCCCATCGGGCGCACGCCGAGACCCTTGACGTCGGGTCTCCGGGTCGTTCGCCTGACCTTCGCGATCATCGTGGGGTTCTCCGTCGCGGCCGGAGCCCTCGCGGTCGTCCACTTCGACTCAAGCGCGCGCAATGCCGCCGTGGACCGTCTCAGGGCAGACGTCGCCGGCCAGGCAGCGGCGATCGGGCGCCTGTTCGACGAGGCAGATCGGGACCTTCGCCTTGCACGGCAGAATGCCGTGTTCGATGTCGCGGGCCTGGCGTCGGGTGTCACTGTCACGGATCTCGATCGGGCGCAGATGGATGAGGCACTCGTCTACCTCGGAACGCGCTACAGCGTCGACGAGATCTGCTTGATCGCAGCGGACGGGCGGGAGATCGCCCGATGGGATGCGGTCGCCGGCGCGGCCGCCGGTGTCGACCTGTCGCCCGACGAGACCGAGGCCAACCCGACCTTCGCGCGGGCGATGGTGTCTGACGATGACGTGACCGTTCGCTCCGACATCTATCGTTCGCCGGACACCGCGCGCTGGGTCGTCGGCCTTGGAACGCCCCTGTACCTGCCCGATGGCCGACGGGCCGGCCTGCTCCACATGGAGATCCCCGTCGCCCGGTTCGCCGCCTCGCTGGCCGCGGCCCGGGACGAGCCGGGCGCTCGGCACGTGCTGGTCCACGGCGACCGGGATCTCGTCGGAGAGGTCGGCAGCCGGCCCCTCGGTGACCCCGGCGCAGGTCATGATCTCGACCTCGTGCCGGGCTGGGCCGCCCGCCTCCTGGAGGCGCCCGAGGCCACAACGGTCCAGATCGACGGGGTGGCGCTTCGGGTGGAGCGGCAGGCCGTCCTCGGCGGACTCACCTTGCTGACGGCCGTCCCCGAGCGCGTCGTGTTCGGTCAGATCGACGACGCGGAACGGGTGCTGCTGCTGATCGCCGGACCCCTCGTGGCCGTGCTCATCGTCGCCGGCTTGCTGGCCGTCCTCTACGCCGAGCGAATGACACGTCGACTCAACGAGGCGTTACGCGGCGTCGAGTCCCGGTACAGGACGATCGTCGACCAGATCCCGGCCATCACCTACGTCCGGCGCGTCGGTTCCGGGCCGATCGAATACGTCAGTCCGCATGTCGAGTCGGTTCTCGGCTACACCGTCCCCGAGGTCCTCGAGTCGCCCGTCATCGCTGAAGCCATCCATCCGGACGAACGCTCACGGGTCGAAGGGATCTGGGCAGCGGCAGACCGCGATGGGACGTCAGTCGAAATGGAGTACAGGATCGTCCATCGGGACGGCCGCGTCCGCTGGGTGGAGGAAATCGCCCGTCTCGTTCGCGATGAACAGACCGGAGCTGCCCTGTTCTGGCACGGGATCATGCTCGACGTCTCGGACCGGGCCGAGGCTCGGGCGGCCCTCGATCGGCGCGAGCGCCAGTTCCGGGACCTCCTCGAGTCGGTCCCGACGGTCGTGTACACGTCGCTCGCGGGGTCCTCCGGGGCATGGACCTACGTCAGCCCGCGCATCAAGGAGCTGCTGGGCTTCGATCCCGACGCGTGGATGGCCGACCCGGACCTGTGGTCTGCCCGGCTCCACCCCGACGATCGCGACTGGGTCACCGACAACGAGAACGAAGCATCGGCGTCCGGTCGCCCGACCAACCTGGTCGAGTACCGGATGCTCACGAAGTCAGGCGAGACCCGCTGGGTCCGCGACGAGATGTCAGCCAGCTACGGGCCCGACGGTTCGCTTCTGTACTGGAATGGCTTTCTGACCGACGTCACCGATCGGCGCGAGCTCGAGGAGCAGCTTCGCCATCAGGCATTCCATGACGCACTGACAGGTCTTCCCAACCGGTCGCTGTTCCTGGATCGGGTCGAGCACGCCCTGCAGCGCCAGCGCCGACGGCCGGGGGCTGCAGCAGTCCTCTACCTGGACCTCGACAACTTCAAGGCCGTCAACGACAGCCTGGGCCATGAGGCCGGCGATCGCCTCCTGATCGCGGCCGCGCAGCGCCTGGCCGGCAGCATTCGCGGCGAGGACACGCCGGCGCGCCTCAGCGGCGACGAGTTCGCCGCATTGCTCGAGGACGTCGCCGATCTCGACGAGGCGATCGGGCTGGCCCGCCGCGTGCAGGCCGCATTCGCTGCACCGTTCCAGATCGACGGGGTCGACGTCTTCGTCTCGGCCAGCATCGGGGTCGCCCAGGCGGGGCGCGACGAGACCGATGCCGAGCATGTCCTGCGCAGGGCCGACGTTGCGATGTACGTCGCCAAAGCACGTGGCAAGGGCGGGATCGAGCGCTACGAGAACTCGATGGGGACGGCGTCGCGGGAGCGGATCGCGCTCCAGGGCGATCTCCATCACGCGATCGAGCGCGGCGAAATGCGACTCGTGTATCAGCCGATCCGCGACATGCGCTCTGGACGCATCTCGAGCTTCGAGGCGCTTCTGCGCTGGGACCATCCCGTGCGTGGCCTCCTGCCGCCGTCCGAGTTCATCCCGATCGCGGAGGAAACGGGGCTGATCCTGCCCATCGGTCGCTGGGTCATCCGGGAGGCGTGCCATCAGGCAGCGGAGTGGAGCCGTCTCTTCGCCGATGCCGGCGAGCGGGCCATGGCCGTCAACCTGTCCGCGCGGCAACTCCAGGACGACACATTGATCGAAACGATCCGCGAGGCGCTCGCGGATGAGGCCATGGACCCGCGTCTGTTGATCCTGGAGATCACCGAGTCGCTCGCACTGGCCCGCGATGAGCCGACCCTCGTGCGGCTCCGTGAGCTGAGCAAGCTCGGGGTCCGGATCGCGATCGACGACTTCGGGACGGGCTACTCGAGCCTCAGCTCGCTTCGCGGCCTGCCGATCGATGTCCTCAAGATCGACAAGGCGTTCATCGACGACATCACCCACGACGAGCGAGCACGCTCGCTCGCCCAGACGATCGTGCGGATGGGCCAGGAGCTGGGCCTTCGCGTCGTCGCCGAGGGGATCGAGGAGGACGAGCAGGCGAGGGTGCTCCTCGATCTCGGCTGCGACCTCGGCCAGGGCTTCCTCTTCGCCCGTCCGCTGACCCAAGTGGCCATGGCCGCCTACCTGGCTGACCTCGCGGAGGCGAAGAAGGCCGTCTGAGGCCGATCCGCCCAAGGATCGCGGAGTTCGGTGCCCGATCCGCGTCGGCGACCCGGCCGACCGCGGCGTGGTCCGCGGCCCAACCGCGGCGTCGTCTCCGACCCGGCGGCGGCTCCGGCCGCCCCCCGGCCGGTCGCTGCTACCATCGCCGGAGGGCCCTCCCGCACGGGATCGGGCCCGTTCGGCGTGAGCGCCGATCCGCGGGAGCACCAGTGAAGATCGTCGTCGGCCTGGGCAACCCGGGCACCCAATACGAAAAGACCCGGCACAACGTCGGCTGGATGGTCCTCGACCAGCTGGCGGATCGGGCGGGCTGGGCGGGCAAGGGCCGGACGCGCGACGCGGCGTCGATCGCGATGGGCCGGTTCCGTGGCCTCGACCTCACAATCGTCAAGCCCCTGACGTTCATGAACGACTCGGGCCGGGCCGTCCGCAAGGTCCTCGCCCGCGAGCACGCGCCGCTCAACGAGTTGCTCGTGATCGCGGACGACTTCGCCCTGCCCTTCGGCAAGCTCCGGTTCCGC
This sequence comes from Chloroflexota bacterium, assembly GCA_031365595.1. Lineage (GTDB taxonomy): Bacteria > Chloroflexota > Limnocylindria > Limnocylindrales > CSP1-4 > CF-46. Next base: position 7,957 of record JANLYK010000291.1, read on the forward strand.
GAGAACGGCGGGGCCGGCGGCCACAACGGCCTGCGCTCGATCATCGACGAGCTCCAGACCGAGAAGTTCAGCCGGCTTCGGGTCGGGATCGGCGCGCCAGACCGCGGGTTCGTCGACCATGTCCTCGCCCCGTTCCAGCCGGACGAGCGGCAGCGCCTCGACGGCCTGCTCGAGGCTGCCGCCGACGCGGTCGAGGAGTGGGCCCGCCACGGGACGAGCAAGGCGGCGAACCGGTTCAACATGTTCGAGCTCCGGCCGGCCGACGAAACGCGCCTTGCGGCGCCCGGCGCGGTCGACGGTCCACCGGACGAGGCCGGGGTGCGCCGGACGAAGACCGGCTGGCGAAAGGTCCTCCGGCGCGAGGACCCCGAGTGACGGCCGGTCCCACGCTTCGCGGCAAACGTGGTCGCGATCGGCGCCTTGCCGATGTCGCCGGCGGGGCGAGGGCCGGCGGCGGCGCGGGCCGCCGGGCGCCAGATCTCTCGGCCCTGCCGCCGTTGCTCGCCGCCACGGGGTCCTTCGCGGGCCTGCGCGAGCGGCTCGGCTCGGGGAGCGACGATGTGGCGGCAGAAGGCGTCGGCGGCAATGGCACGGCGGCCAGCAGGCGACCGGCCCGCCACGTCGGGCTGAACTCCGTCCCGCACGGGGCGAAGACGTTCCTTGCGGCGACCCTCGCCCTTGCCGAGGGGGAGCGGCTGATGTGGATCGCCCGGGACGCCGAGATCGGCGATCGGGTGGCGGAGGAGCTGACCGCCTGGCTCGGCGACCCGACAGCCGTTTCGGTCCTGGAGCCGAGGACCTCCCTCGCGTATGAGCGGAGCGAACTCGTCGCCGATGAGACCGCGGCCCGCGTCGCGGCTCTATCGGCTTGGCGGAGCCGCCGGGCCAGGGTGCTCGTGGCCAGCGTCCAGGCTCTCCTCCAGCACACGATCGCCCCGGACGATCTGCCCGACGAGCCGCGCCGCCTGCGGATCGCCAGCCGGCTCCGGCCCGAGGCCCTCCTGCACGAGTTGCTCGGGCTCGGCTACACGCCCGCAGCCGAGGTCGCGGGGCGCGGCGAGTTCGCCCGGCGGGGTGGGATCGTTGACGTCTTTCCGCCGTCGGCAGGCCTCCCGGTCCGGATCGAGTTCTTCGGCGACGAGATCGACTCGCTCCGGGCGTTCGACCCGACCGATCAGCGGACCGTGGGCCCGATCGACGAGGCGATCCTGCTGCCCGCGTCGGAG
>JANLYK010000297.1:0-2824 GCA_031365595.1 Chloroflexota bacterium
CCGGCACCCGCATCGTGCCGGATCGAGCGAGGGAGTAGCCAGCATGACCAGGTACGCGATCAAGGCGGAACCATACGACTTCGAGTTCGATCCACGGACCACGGCACTCGCGATGATCGACTTCCAGCGTGACTTCGTGTACCCGGGCGGTTTCGGCGAGTCCCTCGGCAATGACACGTCGTTCCTGCTCAAGGCCGTCCCGCCGGCCGTCCGGGTTCTGGCAGCGTGCCGCGCGGCGGGGATGTTCGTCATCCATACCCGCGAGGGCCACCGAGCCGACCTGTCGGACCTTCCGCCGGCCAAGCGGGAGCGTGGCAACCCGACGTTGCACATCGGTGATGAGGGTCCGATGGGCCGGCTCCTCGTTCGCGGCTCGTACGGCCACGACATCGTCGACGAGCTCAAGCCGATCGACGGCGAGCCGATCATCGACAAGCCCGGCAAGGGCGCGTTCTACGCGACCGACCTCGACGCAGTCCTCAAGAACCGCGGCATCCGCCGGCTCATCGTGTGCGGCGTCACCACCGAGGTGTGCGTCAACACGTCGATGCGCGAGGCCAACGATCGCGGCTACGACGCGGTGGTCCTGGAGGACTGTGTCGCGTCCTACTTCCCGGAGTTCCAGCGCGTCGCCCTCGAGATGATCAAGGCCCAGGGCGGGATCGTCGGCTGGGTCAGCGACTCGGCGAGCATCCTCGCCGCCCTCGGCGCGGTTCCGGGCGGGGCGGACGGCGCGGCTCCAGGCGTCGCCGCGCCCGCCGCGGGAAGGGCGTGATGCCGATCGAATGACGACCCGCGCCGGCTGAGGGGATGGAGAGGGAGAGAGGGAGATGAACGCATGACATCGCGCGTCGACGCCGCAAAGCCGCGGCTGTGGGTCCCCGGCGACTGGAACGCCTTCTTCGGCCTGGGCACGAACGTCCTGCTCAACGTTCTCGTCCTGGCCGGTCTGGCCCTGTTCGTCGTCCAGATTCCGGCCGAGAACGTCTACGGCCGGATCCTGCCCGCGCTCGGCATCGCGCTGCCGCTGGGCAACCTGTTCTATGCCTACCTGGCGTACCAACTCGCCCGCAAGGAGGGGCGCTCGGACGTCGCGGCGATGCCCTATGGCCCGAGCGTCCCGCACTACTTCTTCGTCACCTTCGTGATCATGCTGCCGGTCTTCCTCAAGACCCAGGACGCGATCGCCGCGTGGCAGGCCGGGCTGCTGTGGGCCCTGTTCATCGGACTGATCGTCATCCTCGGGGCATTCGTCGGACCGACCATCCGGCGCTTCACGCCGCGGGCGGCGATGCTCGGCACGCTGGCCGGGATCTCGATCGCGTTCATCGCGATGCGGCCGGCGTTCCAGATGATGGAAGCGCCGTGGATCGCGTTCGCCACGTTCGCGATCATCCTCCTGTCGTGGACGGCCGGCGTTCGACTGCCGCTGGGCATTCCCGGCGGCCTCGCGGCGGTCATCGTCGGGACCGTCATCGGCTGGCTGTCGTATGCGGTCTTCGGGTGGCAGGGCCTGAGCGCGACTGCGGTGTCGGATTCGTTCGCCCAGTTCGGGATCCACCTGCCGAGCTTCAGCGCCGACTTCCTCTCGAAGCTCTCGGACGTCTTCCCGCTCCTGGCGACGGCGATCCCGCTCGGCATCTACAACTTCACCGAGGGGATGAACAATGTCGAGAGCGCGGCCGCGGCCGGCGACAGCTACAACCTGCGGTACATCCTCCTTGCCGACGGCATCGGTGCCGTGGTCGGCTCCTTCCTCGGGAGCCCGTTCCCGCCGGCGGTGTACATCGGTCATCCAGGCTGGAAGGCGGTCGGCGGCCGGATCGGATACTCGCTCGCGACAGGGATCGTGATCGCGGTGATCTGCATCTTCGGACTGGTCGGGCTCCTCCTTGCGGTGATCCCGATTCAGGCGCTCGTGCCGATCCTGCTATTCATCGGCCTCGTGATTGGGGCGCAGGCGTTCCAGACCACGCCCGTCCGGCATGCACCCGCGATCATCCTCGCCCTCTTGCCGAACATCGCATCGTGGGCCCAGGGCCAAATCGACAATGCCCTCGCGACCGCGGGTACCAATGCCGCGACCATCGGCTTCGACAAGCTCGCCGGCAACGGCGTCATCTACAACGGGATGGCCATCCTCGGCGCCGGAGCCGTGCTGGCCGGCCTGCTGCTCGGGGCCATCACCGTGTTCGTGATCGACAAGCAGTTCAGTCGCGCGATCGTCTTTTCGCTGATCGGGGCGATCCTCGCCGGGATTGGCCTGATCCACGATCCGGTCGGCCTGATCTGGGATCCATCCACGGGCATCGTCCGCCAGCCGAACACGGTCTGGATCGGCTATGTCTTCGGGGCGATCGTCATCGCGGTCGTCGCCTGGCGCGAGGGCGCGCTGTCGGCGGCGTCGATGTCGGAGGCGCTGCGGACGCCGCCGGAGCCCGATCCGGAGCCGACCGCCGGCTGACCAAGGGCCGCGTCAGCGCTGCCGGGCCGGTCGTCGGCCGGCAGCGCGAAGCGGCATCTCCCCGCACTACTCGTGGAGGCAACCGTTGTCGACTCTGCTCTTCGTCAATGGCACGTTGATGCGCGGACTGAAGCTCCACGCCAATCTCGAGGGATCGACGTTCCTCGGTGAGTTCCGGACTGCGCCGCGCTACCGGGTCTTCTCCATCGGTGACATCCACCCTGGGATGTTCGAGGATGCCACCGCGGGTAGCTCGATCCCGGGCGAGCTGTACGAGCTGCCCGATGAGGTGTGGGCGCGGGTGGAGGCCGGTGAGCCGCCGAACCTGTACCGCGGTCCGGTCACACTCGAGGACGGTCG
>JANLYK010000355.1:0-3040 GCA_031365595.1 Chloroflexota bacterium
CACGTTCGTCGGGGCGACCCGGAGCTTGGTCGCGCGGTCGATCTGGGCCTTCTCGCCGGTCACCGAGCGGAGGTACCTGTTCGACAGGCGGTCGTAGGCGTAGCGGATGGTATTCGCGAGGTACGCGACCTGGATCCGACCTCCGACCGGCCGCCGGGCCATCGGAGCGTCGGGCCCGAATACCCACGGCGACGTCATGGGCCCGTCGGCGGCCGCGCGCGTGGCGGCCAGCGCCCGGAGTTGCTTCCCGGTCGTGTACAGGTTGTGCGGAGCGAGGTTGAAGGCGACGCGCCGGAACGACCCGCCCCAGCGGAACTCGTCCGCGTTGTAGACCAGCTGGCCGTCGCCCTTGGCCCGCAGCGTCGCGAGGGCCTGCGGCGATCCGCCGGAGTGGGCGTACAGGGCGCGCAGCTCGGCGGCCCAGGCGATGTAGTAGGAGCGCGCGCTGCGGACCGGCCCGACGTCGCCCGGGATCGCGTCCTGGAACACGAGCATGTAGCGCGGGATGCCGCCCTCGGCCGGCGCCTGCCAGACGACGGAGGCCGCGCTGAAGCCGGACTGCGGTCGGGCGGCGCCGTGATCGTCGACCATCACCGCGATCGGATGTCGGGCGGCGATCGCCGAGGTCACCAGCCGGCCGGTCAGCGGCGCCGGGACGAGACTCGGAGGGGGCGGCGGGGTGGGGGTCGGGGCTGCCGACGGGCTGGGGCTCGGGCCGGGCGAGAGTTCGACCGGCGGGCTCGGTCCAGGAGTCGAGAGGGCACCCGGCCCGGCCGACGGGTGGCCGCTGGCGACGCCCGAGACGAGGCCCGAACCGGCCGGCGCCGAGCCCGAAGGGGCGGCCCGGCCGCCGGCACGCCCGGCAATCATGCCCAGGCCGAGCCCGGCGAGGACGGCCACGAGTCCGAGTCCGAGCACGGCCCCCCGCGTCCTCATCGGTCTGGAGATCCGACCATGTGTCAACCCCTCGGAATGGCCGCGATCGAGGCGCGAACCCGGGCACGGGCCCGGCTGCGGATGGCGGCGCGAGCGAGACGGGCGCTCGGCGGGCAGGATACGCCACCGAGTCGTCCTCGGTGCCGACGGCTCGACCGCGCCATCCGTGACGGCGTCCGATCCGCGCGGTAGGCTGACGGCCCCCGGTCCCGAGCGGGTTCCCGGAGCGACAGCGGTGGGAGACAGAGATCGATGGCCGAGCGCGACAACCCTCTCCGGGCGAGCGACGACCCGCTGGCTGGAGCGGAGGCCGAGGCGGCTCGCGAAGCCGCGAGCGAAGCCGCCTCGGACGGTGCCAGGGTCGTGAGGCCGCGTGCCCGGACGAGTGGCCGCCGGGCCGCGACGACCGCAACGACCGCCGCGAGCGCGCCCGCGCCGGGACGCGCCGGCTCGGGTTCGAAGGGGCGCGCGAGTCGCGCCACCGCGAGCCCGAACACGCCCAAGGCAGCGACTGGCAGGACCGCCGCCGCGCCAGCCGCTCCGGCCCCGCCGGCCGCCTCCGCGCCGACGATCCGAGCCGGTCTGCCCGCGGAGGCGCCGCGCTCCGTGACCGGTGACACGCTGACGGTTCGTCAGGGCGGGCTCGAGGTCGCGAACGCCACGAACATCGACCTGCGCCAGGGCGGGATCGGGCGAGCACGGGCCACCGACATCGCGGTCACCCAGGGCGGGGTCGGGGCGGCCCGGGCCGACCGGGTCAGCGTCGAGCTCGGCGGAATCGGCGCGGCGCTTGCCGGCGAGCTGACCATCACCCAGGGCGCGGCTGGTTCGATCGTCGCTCGCGACGCCCGGATCGAACAGTCGGCGGTTCGGCTGATGGTGGCCAACAACGTCCACATCGAGCGCACGACCGGCGTCCTGTTCCTGATCGCGAGGAAGGTCGATGGCAACGTCCGGACGCTCCTCGACTGGCGCGGGGCGCTCGCCTTCGGTGCCGCGTTCGGGATCGTGAGCGCAATCTTCCGGCGACGCCGCTGACCGTCGGCCGCGGTCATGGATGACCGCACCAACCTGGTCCCAGTCTCCCGGGGACTCGTACGGCGCCAATCGACACTTGCCACGAGACACGGTCAGGTCTGCCGAGCGTGGAGCCGCGGCCGATCGCCCATGCCGTTGGCGCTGCTGGTCGGATCAGCCCTGCCCGGCGCCTGCCGGAAGCGAGGCACGGGATATACTCGCGAACGCGTCCCCCCCACGCTCACCGGGCCGCAGGATCGCACCATCGCCGGCGCAGGCGACCCCCAGCCAGGAGCCTCTGACCCAGCCGTGATCGACCCCTCCGCGCGCGTCCACGCGACCGCCGACCTCGAGCCCGACGTGACCGTGGGGGCTGGCACGAGCATCTGGCACCGGGCCCAGGTCCGGACGGGCGCCCGGCTCGGCAGCGACTGCGTGATCGGCCGCGACGCGTTCATCGACGAGGGCGTCACGATCGGTGACAAGGTCAAGATCCAGAACGGGGCGCTCGTGTACCACGGCGTCACGGTTGGCGACGGCGTGTTCATCGGCCCGGGCGCGATCCTGACCAACGACCGCTACCCGCGCGCGATCACCTCGACCGGCGACGTGGCCCGGGCGGAGGACTGGCAGGTCAGCCCGATCCGGCTCGAGGACGGCTGCTCGATCGGGGCCGGCGCCGTCGTTGTCGCCGGGATCACGGTCGGTCGTTACGCGATGGTCGGGGCCGGCGGGATCGTCACCCGCGACGTCCCGAACCATGCCCTCGTCGTCGGCAGCCCTGCCCGCCGGATCGGCTGGGTCTGCGCGTGCGGCGCCCGGCTCGTCGACAGCAACGGCGATCCGATGGCCGCCGAGCCGGGGCGCTATGCCGCCCACCAGGAGCTGATCTGCCCGTCGTGCGGCCGGACCTACGCCTACGTCGCCGATGCCGAGACCCTCGAGGAGCGGTCCGGCCCCCGTCAAGGAGCACTCGCATGATCCCGATCGCCCGTCCCGACATCGGCCCGGAGGAGATCGCGGCGGTCACCGAGGTCCTCCAGAGCGGGATGCTGGCCCAGGGCAAGCGGGTCAAGGAGCTCGAGGA
>JANLYK010000361.1:0-2256 GCA_031365595.1 Chloroflexota bacterium
GGACCGGTGACCCGGGTGGTCTACGACGGGGCAACCGAGATGGTCCACGTCCTCGGGCGGACGCAGGACGGCTCGGCATCGACGATCTACGTGATCGAGCCGCACGCCCGCTCGGTCTACGCCGACGCCCAGCTGCCCATCGAGCCGACGGCCTGGGCCATGGATGCCGCGCGGATGTACCCGACTGACGATCGCCAGCAGATCGTCGTGTTCGACGGCGCGGGAAGCGTCGCGACCGTCGACGTCGGCCAGCACGAGTTCGCGTGGCGCCTGCCGGGCGTGATCGCCGGAGTCCTGATGGCGGGCTTCCTGTTCCTGCTCGCGCGGATCCTGTTCCGGCGCCGCTCGGTCGCGATCTTCGTGGCAATCCTGTGCGCAGCTGACGGGATGCTCTTCGTCCAGTCCCGGATCGGGATGAACGATGCCTATGTGGGGCTCGGGATCGTGGCCGCCTATACGCTGTTTGCCGCGATCTGGACGGGCGCATGGCAGCGCCGCGGCGCCTTCTGGCTCGCGATGCCCCTCATCGGAGTGTTCCTCGGGCTCGCCCTCGCCTCGAAATGGGTCGCCCTGTACGCAATCGGCGGGATGGGCATCCTGATCCTGGTCCGGAGCGCTCTCGGCCGGTTCCTGACGGTCGCGGTCCTGATCGCGATGACCGCGGTGCTCGGCTACCTCGCAATCAACGTCCCGGCCGGTTCCGGCTTCGGCAACCTGCCGTTCGTCGCGATCATGGTCGGGCTCACGGTCGTCGCGGTCGTCGCCAACGTCCTCCACCCGCTCGCCTGGTCGCTCGACGAGATCCGGTTCGCGATCCGGGCGCCCATGGTCGCGGGCGGGGCCGGGATCGCGGCCCTGCTTGCGACCGGCAACGCGATGAAGCCTCTCGTGCTGCCCGAGGCCGCGGCAGATGTCGGAGGCACGGCAGCCGCCGCCGCGTCGGCCGCCGCCGCGTCGGCCGCCGCGAGCGCCTCCGCAGCGGCCGTCGCTGCGGTCAACACTTCCGTGATCCCGTTCTCGACCCCGATGGAGGTCGCGATCGGGCTCCTCCTGCTCGGCCCGCTGGCCTGGCTCGGATTCGTCATCGCCGCTCGGTTCGGGTTCGGGCCGTTCGCGCCGGCGCCCGCCGCCGATGATCTGGCCGCACTGCTCCCCGCCCCGGCTCCGCCCCCGTCCGCCGACTGGCTCCGGCTGGGCTCACGACTCGGGATCCCCGTGGTCTGGATGATCGCGTGCCTCCTCGTCCTGCCGGTCGGGCTCTACGTCCTCTCGTACGTCCCGTGGTCGTTCATCGACAACCACCGCCTCTTCGCGGAGTGGCCCAACGGCCATTCCGGCCAGAGCCTGACCGACCTGACCGGCGCGATGTACGCCTACCACAACAACCTGACCGCGCCTCATGCAGCGGCGTCGCCGTGGTGGGCCTGGCTGTTCGATCTGAAGCCGGTCTGGTTCTACCAGGAGGGCCTGGCCGGCAACACGACTGCCGCGATCTACGACGCGGGCAATCTCGTGATCTGGTGGCTCGGGTTGCCGGCGATGGGCTTTGCGGCGTGGCAGGCGTTCCAGCGCCGGAGCCTGCCGCTCGCGCTGATCATGATCGGCTTCGCGTTCCAGTGGATCTCGTGGGCCCGGATCGACCGGGCGGCATTCCAGTACCACTACTACACCAGCCTGCCGTTCCTGATCCTCGCCCTGGCCTACTTCCTCTCCGAGCTGTGCCACGGCGCGTCGCCCCGGACGTGGCTTCTCGCCCGGATCTCGGCTGGGGTCGCGGTCCTCGGACCGGCCCTGTTCTGGTTGTTCGACCGGCCGCTTTGCGGGTTCGTAGGGGTCGAGAAGGCGAACGCCAACTCACAGGCGTGCCCGGCGGTCATTCCCCAGTTCCTGCTGACGACCCAGACCGCGGCGATGGCCCTCGTCGTCGGGCTTGCGGTGATCGTCGTCGTCCGCCAGTTCGGGCGGCTCGGGGCAGAGGCGGCGATCCTGGAGCGCGGGTCCACGCGCGACCGGGAGGCGGGCTCGACCAGCGGGGCCCTCCTGCCCCTCGCGATCACGGCCGCCGTCGCGATCTTCCTGACGGTCGGGATCCGGCTCGTGGTTCCGGACGTGCCCCTCCTCACCGTGGATCGGATCCCGGTCGAGCCGATCGTGCTCGTGCTCGGGATCCCGGCTGTCCTGATCGCGGCCTTCGTCGCGACCGCCCGCGACGCCCGCCGGTTCGTGACCGGGGCCGTGGTCGCGATCGTCGGCTGG
>JANLYK010000367.1:0-11300 GCA_031365595.1 Chloroflexota bacterium
CGGAGCCCGTACGCCCACGCGACGATCAAGGGCATCGACGCGAGCGAGGCCCTCAAGGTCCCCGGCGTCCTGGCGGTCGTGACCGGCAAGGACCTGGAGGGCTACAAGCTCCACTGGATGCCGACCCTGGCCGGCGACATGCAGATGGTCCTGCCGACCGACACGGTCATGTACCAGAGCCAGGAGGTCGCGGCCGTCATCGCCTCGTCCAAGTACGCGGCAGCCGATGGGGCCGCGGCCGTCCTCGTCGACTACGAGCCGCTCGAGGTGATCGTCGATCCGCACAGGGCCCTCGACGAAGGGGCGATGGTCCTCCGTCCGGATCGCGGGCCCGACAAGCAGACCAATCGCATCTGGCACTGGGAGTCCGGGGATCGGGCTGCGGCCGACGCCGCGATGGAGGCATCCGAGGTCCGCGTGACGGAGGACATCTACATCCCCCGGATCCACGTCGCGTCGATCGAGACGTGCGGCTGCGTTGCCGACTGGGACCCGGTCCGCCAGCAGCTGACGCTCCACATCACGAGCCAGGCGCCGCACGCGATCCGGACCGTCCTGGCCCTCGTCGCAGCCGGCGCCGGCCTGCCGATCTCCGAGCAGAACATTCGGGTCAAGACCCACGACATCGGTGGCGGGTTCGGGGGCAAGGTCCCGGTCTACCCGGGCTACGTCCTCGCGGTGGCGGCATCGTTCCTCATCGGCAAGCCGGTCAAGTGGATCGAGGATCGCTCGGAGAACCTCCAGGCGGACTCCTTCGCTCGCGACTACCACATCACTGCCGAGCTGGGCGCCACGAAGGACGGCAAGATCCAGTCCCTCAAGGTCAAGACGATCGCCGACCACGGCTACAGCGACGCCGCGGCCGACCCCTCGAAGTTCCCGGCCGGCCTGTTCAACGTGATCACCGGGTCGTACGACTTCGACAAGGCCTTCGTCGAGGTCGACGGGGTCTACACGAACAAGCCGCCCGGCGGCGTCGCCTATCGCTGCTCGTTCCGGGTCACCGAGGCGGTCCACGCGATCGAGCGGATGGTCGACATCCTGGCCCACGAGATCGGCAAGGACCCGGCTCAGCTCCGGATGGAGAACTTCATCCGCAAGGATCAGTTCCCGTACAAGACGCCGACGGGCTGGGAGTACGACTCGGGCGACTACGCGCCGGCACTCCAGAAGGCGCTCGACATGATCGACTACGCCGGCCTGCGCAAGGAGCAGCTCGAGAAGCGCGAGCGCGGCGAGCTCATGGGCATCGGCATCAGCAGCTTCACCGAGATCGTCGGCGCGGGACCGTCGCACGACTTCGACATCCTCGGCCTGAAGATGTTCGATTCGTGCGAGATCCGGGTCCATCCGACCGGCAAGGTCCTCGCTCGGATCGGTGTTCAGACCCAGGGCCAGGGCCACGAGACCACGTTTGCCCAGATCATCGCCGAAGAGCTCGGCTTCCCGGTCGGCGACATCAAGATCGAGTACGGCGACACCGACACCGCGCCCTACGGGCTCGGGACGTACGCGTCGCGCTCCACGCCGGTCGCCGGAGCGGCGGCCGCGATGGCCTCGCGCAAGATCAAGGAGAAGGCCCGCCACCTGGCGGCACATCTCCTCGAGGCCAGCGCCGATGATCTCGAGTGGACGAACGGCCGGTGGAGCGTCAAGGGCTCACCCGACCGGTTCAAGACGATCCAGGAGATCGCCTTCGCGGCCTACACCAACCACCCCCAGGGGATGGAGGCCGGGCTCGAGGCGGTCAACTACTACGACCCGCCGAACCTGACCTTCCCGTTCGGCTCGTACATCTGCGTCGTTGACATCGACAAGGCGACCGGCGTTGTGTCGGTCCGGCGCTTCGTGGCGGTCGACGACTGCGGCAACATCATCAACCCGATGATCGTCGACGGCCAGATCCACGGCGGCCTGACGATGGGCCTCGCCCCGGCCCTGTACGAGGCGATCACCTACGACGAGAACGGCAACAACCTGGCCGGCACGTTCATGGACTACCTGTTGCCGACAGCTCTCGAGACCCCGGCGTGGGAGCTCGAGAAGACGGTCACCCCGTCGCCCCATCATCCCATCGGGGCCAAGGGAGTCGGGGAGTCGGCCACCGTCGGCGCCCCGCCGGCGATCGCCAACGCCGTCGTCAATGCCCTGTGGCATCTCGGCGTCCGGAACATCGACATTCCGATCACGCCCCAGAAGGTCTGGGCGATCCTCCACGACAAGGGAATCGCCTAGGCCTCGGCCGGGCGACCCCGCGCGTACCCGACCCGCCATGTCCCGCAGCATCTTCAACCGGGCGGCCGAGCTGGAAGCAGCCGGTCGCCCGTTCGTCGTCGCGACGGTCGTGGCCGTGGCCCGTCCGACGTCTGCCCGGCCCGGCGCGTCGGGGATTGTCCATCCGGACGGCACGATCGAGGGCTGGGTCGGCGGCAGCTGCGCCCAGCCCGTCGTGGTCCGCGAGGCGCTCCACGCGATCGCCGACGGTCAGCCGCGCCTGCTCCGACTCTCGACGGACGGACCGGCCGAGGGCCGTCGCGCCGACGGCGTGATCGAGCTCGTCATGACCTGCCACTCCGGCGGGACCCTGGAGATCTACGTGGAACCGCATCTGCCCGCACCGCTCCTGTGGATCGCCGGCACGACGCCGATCGCGGGGGCGCTCGCCCAACTCGGTCGGGCGGCCGGCTGGCGCGTCACCGTGTTCGACCCGTTCGCGGTCGCCGAGGACTTCCCGGCCGCCGACACGGTCAGCCAGGAGACGGCCCTCGGCCGGGTCGAGCCTGATGCGAGTCCGTACATCGTCGTTGCGACCCAGGGCCAGTGGGACGAGGAGGCGCTCGCTGCGGCACTTCGGCGCTCGGCCTCGTACGTCGGGCTTGTCGCCTCGCCGACCCGGGCCACCGTCGTCCGCCAGTGGCTGCGCGACGAGACGGGCCTCGCCGAGGACCGCCTTGCCGCCCTGCGCGCCCCGGCCGGCCTCGACATCGGCGCCGAGACCGCCGAGGAGATCGCGCTCTCGATCCTGACCGAGCTCGTCCAGGTCCGGCGCGGTCGGGCCGACTTCGTGGCGGCGCCGGGTCCGGCGACCCTGGCTGGGTTGCCCGGAGGAACGCCGGTCACGCCGATCCAGCCGATCGTGGACGACATCGTCCTGATCGACCCGGTCTGCGGGATGACCGTGGATCGGTCCACGGCGCGCCACCTCGCCGAGCACGATGGGACGGTCTACGCGTTCTGTTCGATCGGCTGCCGGACGCGATTCATCAGGGACCCGGCAGCGTTCCTGGCCGCACCCGGTGCAGGCGGCATGACAGCCGCCGAATCGGATCCGCCGGTATCATCCGAGGCCTGATCGGCCGGGCTCGCCGTTCAGCGCCATGCCGGACCGACCGGCTTCTCGCCCCCCGGAGGTCGCGCATGAAGTTCGCCGGAACCGTTGACATCGCGGCACCCCGTGACAAGGTCTGGGCGTTCGTCATCGACCCGAACCAGGTCGGCCAGTGCGGCCCCGGCGTCGAGTCGATCGAAGTCATCGACGCGACCCATTTCAAGGCGACGGCCAAGGTCGGGATCGGCTTCATCAGTGCCCGCTTCGTCGTGAACATGGAGATGGCCGAGCTGGTCGCGCCAGATCGGGCGCTCATCAAGGCTCACGGCCAGGCCCCCGGCAGCGCGGTTGACGCGACGGCGGAGATGACCCTGAGCGATGGCCCGGCCGGTGGAACGACGATGGACTGGAGCGCCGACGTGGCGATCGCCGGGAGCCTCGCCTCGCTCGGCGCGCGCCTGATCGAAGGGACCGCCAACAAGATGATCGGCCAGACGTTCACCTGCATGAAGTCGACGTTGGAGGCTTGACGACATCCTCGGGCGAATGGCTTCGCGAGGCGCTGCCTTCGACGTTGGAGGGTTTCCGGTGAGTCCGCGGTCCTCGGAGTGACAGATCTCGAGGCTGGGGCCAACGAGTCGGCCGCGTCGGACCTCCTCGGCGGGCTCGCTGACGCCGTCCCGCACCTCGTCTGGGTGGCCGCGCCTGATGGCGTCGTTCTCGAGTACAGCGGCCGGATCGAGGCCTACGGAGCCGCCCGGGCCGCGACCGGGGGTGCCTGGCGCTGGGAGGCCCTGGTCCATCCCGAGGATCTCCAGGCGACGGCCGCGGCCTGGTCGCTGGCCCTCGCCGTGGGCACCGAGTACGAGCACGAGCACCGCCTGGCGATGGCCGATGGCTCGTACCGCTGGCACCTCAGCCGCGGGATCGCGATGACTGGGTCCGGCTCGGGCCGGACACTGTGGTTCGGCACTGCGACCGACATCCATGCCGTCCGCGAGGCCGAGGAGCGCCTCCGCCGGACCCAATCTGCCCTCGCCCTCGCGATGCGCGGCGGCCAGATCGGCTGGTGGCAACGCGACCTGACGTCGGAGGAGGTGACCTGGAGCCCCGAACTCGAGGAGCTCTTCGGACTTCCGCCGGGCAGTTTCTCCGGGGATCGGTTCACGTTCCTCGACTTCGTCCACGCCGACGATCGGCCCGCGGTCGATGCGGCCGTGGAACACGCGATCGCGAGCGGCCAGGACTACGTCGTCGAATTCCGGTTCCTGCATGCCGACGGCTCGTGGCGCTGGATGGAGGGCCGGGGCCGGGCCACGTACACCGACGGCCGGCCGACATTCCTGTACGGAATCGGCATGGACATCACGGCCCGCAAGGCACAGGAGGAAGCGGTCCGGACCCGCGAGGAGCGCCTTCGCCTCGCGGCCGAGGTCGGCGGCTTCGGCCTGTACGACTACGATCTCGAGCGCGGCGGCATGTACTGGTCGCCCGAGTTGCACGAGATCCTCGGCACGGACGGGCAGGCGGCCGCACCCGAGGACGCCGCGATTCATCCGGACGACCGCGCGGAGACTCTCGAGCGCTTCGCCGCGGCCCAGGCTCCCCAGAGCGACGGTTCGTTCGACCTGGAGTACCGGATGATCCGCCCCGATGGCGGCGTTCGCTGGGTCTCGACCCATGGTCAGACGTACTTCTCCGATCCCGAGCCGGGCGCGGATCGCCGGGCGCTGCGGTCCATCGGCGTCGTCCTCGACGTCACCGAGCGCAAGCAGGTCGACGAGCTGCGCGACGTGTTCGTCGGGATGCTCAGCCACGAGCTCCGGACGCCCGTGACCGCGATCTACGGCGGCAGCCAGGTCCTCCGCCGCGACCACGTCGACGAGGCGACCCGGCGCGAGATCATCGACGACATCGTGACCGAGAGCGAGCGCCTCGAGCGACTCGTCGAGAACCTGCTCGTCCTTGCCCGGGCGGAGCGCCACGTGGCCCTCGGGGGTCGCGACCCGGTGCTCATCCGGCCGATCCTGAGCCGGATTGTCGAGGACAAGCGACGGCGCTGGGCGCAGGCGACGATCGAGGTCGAGGTCGAGCCCGGGCTGCCGCCGGTCACGAGCGACGAGGGCTCGGTCGAGCTCGTCCTGCGCAACCTGATCTCGAACGCCCTGAAGTACGGCGCCCCCGACGGGACCGTGACCATCGCGGTCCGGCGAGCCGACGAGTTCGTCGAGGTCCAGGTGACCGACGATGGACCGGGCCTGCCGGACGGGGACACGGAGCGCCTGTTCGAGCTGTTCTACCGAACCGACGACGCGAAGCGCCGCGCCCAGGGAGCCGGCATCGGCCTGTTCGTGGTCCGGGCGCTCGTCGAGGCGGCGGGCGGACGGGTCGCGGCTGCCAACCGGCCGACGGGCGGCGCCTCGTTCTCGTTTCGGCTGCCGGTCTTCACCGAGTCCGACATCGACGCCCTCCTCGACTGACGAGCGCACTGCAACGATGGAGCGGATCACCAGAGTCGTCGGGCCGGTCCTGACCAACGTTCACGTGCTAGCCGACGAGCGGACGCGCGAGGCGATCGCGATCGACACGGCCATCCCGTCGTTGGCCTGGATCGCCGAGGAACTGGCAGCACGCGACTGGACGCTGAAGCTGATTGTCTCGACCCACAATCATTGGGACCACATCGGCGACAACGCCGCGGTGGCCGGCGCGACCGGCGCCGAGATCGCCGTCCACGCCCTCGATCGGCCCGGTCTGCTTGCGCCCGCTCCGCTGTTCGCTCCGTTCGAGATCCCGCCATCGGTCCCGGCGGTCGACCTGGCCGAGGGCGGCGAGATCCAGTTCGGCGACATTCGCCTGAACGTCCTCCACACCCCCGGTCACACCCCGGGCTCGGTCTGTCTTTGGGCGCCTGACGAGGGGCTCCTGTTCAGCGGCGACACCTTGTTCGCCGGCGGCTGGGGTCGGATCGACCTGCCGGGCGGATCGGCGGAAGCGATGGTCGAGTCGCTCGGCCGGCTGGCCGGACTTGAGCCGGTCCTCGGCGTCCTGCCCGGGCATGGCCGGACGACCACGATCGGGAGCGAGCTGCCGTGGCTGGAGATGGTCCGCTCGAGCGGCCGGCTCCTCGGCTGAGGCCGCGCCGGCCGCCATGCCCGGGCTACGAGATCCTGCCGCACGCCTGTGAACTCGGTTCAGACACTGGACACGAGCCGGAGTCCGTGATCCTCACCTGGTGAGCGTATCCGACGAGGTCCGGCCCAACCAGGCTCCAACCTGCACGTCCCACTCGTCCAGTGAGCCTCGCCGGCAGAATCGGGCCCGATTTGCCGCCCGGAGGGTCGATCCGTGCCCGATACGCTCATGGGGCGAGTTTCGGGGAGCGGCGGCGACCCAGGGCCGGCGAGCCCCGGGTCGCCCGAGCTATTCGACCGAGAAGTCCTTGCGGTAGGCCACGCCCGTCTTCGACCGGCGGAATCCCTGCGCCTCGTAGACGTGAAGGGCGCCCGTGAGGTTCTCCGCGTCCACCCCGAGCGCAGCCTCGGCCAGGCCTGCGCCACGCAGGGCGCGGAGCGAGTCCGCGATCAGCGCCGACGCGAGGCCGCGATTGCGCCACGGCCGGCGGACGCTGACGTGCTCGAGCCAGCCGCGGCTGAGCCCAAGGGCCTCGTTCTCGGAGGCCCAGATGAACGACATCACGGAGCCCGCGACCTCGTCGCCATCCCACACCACCCGCCACAGACGGGTGTCGAGCTCGGGCGTGGCGAACCACGACTCGTAATCCGAATCGGTCCGCTCGCCCGCGTCCCAGTGATCCCGAAAGGCCTCGCTGTCGGCGTCCCAGATCCGGCGATGATCGCGCTCGGTCACGGGCCGGATCTCGAGACCGTCCGGCAGCGGTGGGGCGTCGGCGATCGGCTCGGCGAGGTCGCGGACCATCAGGAACGAGTACCGGACGATTCGGTACCCCTGCGCCGCGTAGAGCGCGATGGCCCCGACCTGGTCCTCGTCGGGCCAGGAGCTCAGGGCACGCGCGGGCGGCCGGCCGTCCATCCGGGCCACCTCGCCCGCCCGACGCTCGGTCCAGTGCAGGAGCGCCCGGCCGAGGCCGCGCCGGCGCCACGCGGGACGGATCCAGCCCTCGACCTGGTGGACGCCGATCCCGTCGCGTGTCCGGACGGTCGTCTCGGCCGCCCCGATGAGGGCGCCATCGACCTCGGCGAGAAGCAGGTCGTGACGCGGGTCGAATTCGCCCCCGTTCTCGTGTTCGGCGCGGAGATTCTCGACGGTCGGGATGTACTCGACGCCGTCCGCGGTGTTCGCCTCGCGAATCAGGTCGACGAGCCGCTCGTCATCGTGGCCCGGTTCGAACATCCGGAAGCGCAGTCCAGGAACCGCCGGGGCGTCGGGCAGCTGGATGCTGGCCTCGATCATGCTCGAACCTCCCCTGGACGTCCTGCCTGCGACGCGGACAGGGGCTTGCGGTAGGCGGTGCCGCTCGACACGGTCCGGAAGCCGCATGCCTCGTAGAGAGCGAGCGCCTGGTTGGGGTTGGCGAGATCGACGCCGAGCATCGCCCCGGACAGGCCCTGATCGCGGAGCAAAACCAGGCTTCGCGCGATCAGCGCCCGGGCGAGGCCGCGTTTGCGCCACGGCCGGCGGGTGAAGATCGAATCGAGCCAGCCCGTGCGTACCCCGTCGCCGTCCACGTGGATCCCGTTCAGGACCGCACCCGCGACCTCGTCCCCGTCGAAGGCGACGAGCCACAGAGCGGGGTCGACATTCTCGTAGCCGATGAACTCCTCGAACTTTTCGTCTGAGCCCTCAGACCAGCCGAAGTGGTCACGGAACGCCTCGACGTCGGCATCGAACACCTGGCGCATCGCGGCCCGGTCCCGCCCGATCGGCCGGATCTCGAGTCCATCGGGCAGCACGACGACCGGCAGGTCGTCGAGATCGGGACGCTCCATCGAGGCGAAGCGCCGGAACGGGGTGTAGCCCGCGCCTTGGAGGAGGACCTGCGCGCCCAGATCCCCGTCGTAGGTGTACGTCGTCAGGGCCCGGACCCGGTCAATCCCTTCGCCCGCCGCGGCATGCTCGGCGGCGATCTCGTTCCGGCGCTGCTCCGTCCAGGCGAGGAGTTGGGTCCCGATGCCGCGCCGCCGCCAGTCCGGATGGACGACGCCGATGCCCTCATACCAGCGCTCGCCGTCGTTCGAATCGTTCCACTCGACGCGCGCGTAGGCGACCAGCCGGTCATCGATCTCGGCAACGACGAGGTCGCGGGCCGGATCACAGCGTTCGAGATGGCGGTAGTAGTTGGCGAATCCCTGGAAGCTGTGACGATCGATCTCGCCGTCGGCCACCCGGCCCGCGTCCTGGGCGGCCCACAGGTCGGGCATGACCGCCTCGAGGTCCGTGCACAGCCGGAGCCGGGCGGGCCCGACCGGAAGCGGAGCCGTCAGCGTGTCGTTCATCGTTCTCACCACCCTCCCGGTCCGTACTTCGTGTCCATGTGCTTCGTGACCGACTTGCCGATCGCCTTCCACTTCCGCTTCTCCTCGGCACGGGCGAGTGCGTCAACGCGGCGCGCGTGGTGAGCGGTTTCGCGAACCAGCTTCTGCCAGCTCTCGAGGCGATCTGCCCCGAGGCTGCCATTGGCCAGCGCGGCTGCAATCGCGCAGCCGGGCTCGCCGTTGTGGCTGCAGTTGCCGAACTTGCAGCGCTCGACGATCTCGTCGATGTCGGTGAACGACTGGTCGAGGCCGTCGGCGTCCCAGAGCGACAGCTCGCGCATCCCCGGGGTGTCGAGGATCAGTCCGCCCTCGGGCAGGAGGTGAAGCTGCCGGCGGGTGGTGGTGTGGCGGCCGCGGGCGTCGTCGGCCCGGACCTCGCGAACGAGCGCCCGATCCTCGCCGGCCAGCGTGTTGAGCAGGGTCGACTTCCCGACCCCGGACGAGCCGACGAAGGCCACGGTTCGAGCCGCCGGGATCCGCGCTCGGACCTCGTCGACCCCGCGCCCGTCGAATGAGCTCACCACGACGACCGCGGCGCCGGCGCCGACCGCCTCGACGGCCAGCAGGATCGCGTCGACGTCGCCACCGAGATCGGCCTTGGACAGGAGAACGATCGGCTCGGCGCCACTTTCCCAGGCGGCGGCGACGTAGCGCTCGAGGCGACGCAGATTCAGGTCGGCGTTGAGCGAGGCGACGACGAACACCGTGTCGAGGTTGGCCCCGACGACCTGCGCCTGGGTCCGTTTGCCCGACGCCTGGCGGATCAGGGCGGTGCGGCGGGGGAGGAGGGCGTGGATCGTCGTGTCCCCGTTCGCGGCCCGCTCGACCGCGACCCAGTCGCCGACCGCCGGGTAGGCGCTCGAGTCGTTCGCCGCTTCGTGCCGAAACCGGCCGCTGATCGCCGCGGCCAGCTCACCCACCTCGGCCACGACCTGGTATCGACCGCGATCCTCGGCCACGACCCGGGCCGGCTCCCGACCGAGCGCCGCGTGGGGCGCGTGGGCGAGCGCCAGCTCCGGCGTCCATCCGAAGGCCTCGAGGCTCACGCCGGGGGCAGCGTCAGGGGTCACGTCAGGGGTCACGTCAGGGGTCGCGTCGGCCACGAGTCAGCCTACCCGCTTCAGCTTGCCGGTCCGCTTGGCGTAGCGCTCGGCCCGGTTGAACGCCCACAAACCGAACGGGATGAAGAACGCGCCCATCACGATTAGCGGCCAGACGTTGCCCAGCAGGGCCGTCACTGGCGCGCCGTCGATCAGGCCCCTGCGGACTCCGTCGAGAACGTAGGTGGCCGGCGACAAGTGCGACAGCACCTGCATCCAGCCCGGCAGGACGTCGATCGAGTAGTACACGCCGCTCACGAGGAGCAGGCACGACTGGAGAACGAATGTCATCTGGGCCCCGCGCTCCACGTACAGGAGGGGCAGGATCGCGGCGATCATCCCGATCCCGATGAAGCTGAACGAGCCGAGCAGCATGAACGCGACGACCGTGACCGGGTTCGCGCCGGTGACGTCGAGCTCGGGGAAGAACAGGACGAGCACGACCAGGATCACCGCCGTATGGATCAGGCCGTAGACCATCGCGTACAGGACCGAGCCGAGGAGCTGGGATGAGCGATGGATGGGGGCCATCATCGTGTACTCGAGGGTGCCCTCCCAGCGCTCGACGCTGATCGTCTCGGCGATCCATGAGAAGACCACCGAGAGGTAGTTCCAGAAGATCGCCCCGACCATCAGGAGCAGGATCAGACGCGGGTTGCCCTGGTCGGCCCCGATCAACGAGATGCTCAGCGCGCCCGCGACGGAGTAGATGAGGAACGCGACCTCCCAGCCCCAGTAGCGCCGGGTCAGGAAGAAGTTGCGCTCGATGAAGGCGTACGACGCCTTGAGCTCGTGACCGAGGGTCATCATCGGGGTTCTCCGGGTGGGGGCCGTGGCCCGGTCGCTCACCGCGACCGGGCCAGGCTGTACGACGGCTCGCCCGCCAGGCGGGTGCCGAAGCGGACGATCCGGGTGCCGATGGCACGTCGGATCGACGGCGCGGGGGTCTCGAACCGACGGCCGATGGCCGCCTGCTCGATCTGCTCCGCGCGGATCGCCTTGACCAGTCGAAGCTGGTCGTTCACAGAACTGAACATCTCGTTCTCACCTCCTTTCATTCGGAGTCGTCGTCGGCTTCGTCCTCGACGTCGTCGTCGAGCGAGCGGCCGGTGTGGGTCATGAACACGTCGTGGAGCGTGGCCTCGCGCCCGGTGCGTTCGGCCTCGGCTGCGATCAGCCCGGCCGGTGTGTCCTCGACGACGGTCCGGCCGCCGGCAAGGACGAGAATCGAGTCGCACAGGCGCTCGGCCTCGGCGAGGTCGTGGGTCGTGAGCACGATCGACGCGTCGTGCGTCTCCCGGAGCTCCTCGATGAACGTCTGGACGTCGAGTTTCGAACGCGGATCGAGACCGGTCG
>JANLYK010000373.1:0-2107 GCA_031365595.1 Chloroflexota bacterium
CGGCCGCGGCGACGCCGTCGAGCTGCTCGGCCGGCCCGTCGGCGAGCGGCACGACCCGGGGACACTACGAGCGGCCGACGTGATCGTCGACGCCTCGCGGGCCGATGCCGTCGCGTCGAACGTCGAGGCGGCCCTCGACGCCGGATGCCGCAGCTTCGTGATTGCGACGACCGGCTGGCAGGCCGACGTGGACCGGGTCGGGGCCGCCCTTCGCCGGGCGGGTGCGACGGCGGTCGTCGCTCCGAACCTTGCCCTCGGGGCGGCCCTGTTCCTGCGTCTGGTCGACGAGGCCGCGCGTCTGGCCGGGGCGATCGGCGGGTTCGAGCCATCCGTCGTCGAGTGGCACCGCCGGTCCAAAGCCGATCGGCCGTCGGGGACCGCCCGCGAGATCGTCCGGCGCCTGTCGAGCGCCCTGCCAATCGACGTCGAAGAGGTGGCCGTCGTGCGCGCCGGTTCGATGCCCGGGATGCACGTCGTCGGGCTTGACGGCATGAGCGAGACGATCGAGCTGCGCCTCACCGCCCGCGACCGGTCGGGCTACGCCGCCGGGGCCCTCGTCGCGATCGATTGGCTGCGGCGCACGCCGCACGCTTCGGGAATCCACACCTTCGACGAGGTCGTGGATGACCTCGTGGAGGCTCGCGGGCGGACGCCCGAACTGGTCGGCGCGACCGCCTGACCTCGACCGACCGATCCGACCGTCAACCCCGAATTCGACCAACGAGACGAAGGAGCACTCCGATGACCCCGATCACCCGCGCCATTCCCGCCGCCCGGCCCGTCCTGCACGGCGCCCTCACCGCCCTCGTCACCCCGTTCACGGCTGACGGCGCCCTCGACGAGGAAGCCCTCCGCCGGCTCGTCCGCTGGCAGGTTCTCGCCGGCATCGACGGCCTCGTGCCCGTCGGGACGACCGGCGAGGCCCCGACCCTGACCCAGGCCGAGCGCGAGCGGGTGATCTCGATCACCGTCGAGACCGTCGCCGAGCGCGCGTCGCACGGCCGCGTGCCGGTCGTCGCTGGAACCGGGACGAACGACACGACCGCCACGATCGCTGCGACCCGCCGGGCGGCCGAACTCGGAGCCGACGCGGCCCTCGTCGTAGCGCCGTACTACAACCGGCCCGACGGCCGGATGCTCGAGGCCCATTTCACCGCGATCGCCGACGAGGGCGACCTGCCGATCGTCGTCTACAACGTCCCGTCGCGGACGGGCACGAACGTTCCGGCCGACGTCTTCCTGCGCCTTGCCGAGCACCCCCGGGTGATCGCGATCAAGGAGGCCAGCGCCAACCTCAAGCAGATCGCCCGGATCGTCCGGGACCGCCCGCGCGACGTCGCGGTCCTGTCCGGCGACGACGCCTGGACCCTGCCGATTCTCGCTCTCGGCGGCGACGGGGTCATCTCGGTCGCGAGCAACGAGGTCCCGGGCGAGCTCGTTGGCCTGTGCGACGCAGCGCGTTCCGGCGACTGGGATCGCGCCCGGCGGATCCACGATCGGTGGCTGCCCCTGTTCCTCGCCAACTTCGTCGGCGGCCCGAACCCGGTCCCGGTGAAGGCGGCGCTCGAGTTGATGGGCCTGCTCGAGACCGACGCCGTCCGCCGGCCGCTCCTGCCCCTGACGGCGGAATCGCGGGCGGGACTCGCCGTAACGCTCCGCAGCCTCGGTCTCGTCGATGCGGCCGGTGGCCGGATCCAGGAGCGGGTCGAGGTGTCCGCGTGAACGGCCTGGCGACCGAGGCGCCGGAGATCACGAGCGGCGGCGTGGCGAGTCTGTCCGTCGCCGACCTGTCCGTCGCCGACCTGTCCGTCGCGGAGCTGCTCGCTGCCCTCGCATCCGGTGCGCTCCGGGCGGCCGAGCCGAACGCGAGCTCGCCGGATGGCTGGACGATCCGGCCCGGGATCGACCGGCGCCAGGTTCGTCCGGTCGTGGAACGCGAACGGCCCGACATCCCAGGTGGTCGTCACCCGGTCGGCGAAGACCGCCAGGATCGCGGCCTTCACGTCGGTCCGGATCGTCCAGCCATCAGGCGAGCTCGCGTTCGGCTCGGCCGCCCGGAGCGCACCGGATGCGAGGGCAGCGAGCAGCTCCGCGACGGACAGGTCGG
>JANLYK010000437.1:0-2636 GCA_031365595.1 Chloroflexota bacterium
GATCCATTCGCGCTGCAGGACGGCGCCCCGGTGTGGGACGGAAATACGCCCGACGACGATCTGGACATCATGATGCTTCGAAGGGACGCTTCATGATGTGTCCAAACGAACGACGCTGACCTTGGATGACGACGTGGCTGAGCGGCTCTCCGGTGAGGCGAGGCGCACCGGTCAGACGTTTCGCGCCGTTGTCAACTCGTCGCTGCGCCGGGGCCTCGATGCGACCCCCGAGGTTCCACAACCCTTCCGCGTCCTGTCCGCTCCGATGGGCCGGCGCCCGGAATTCGATCTGGACAGCATCGAGGAGCTGCTAGATCGGCTCGACGGGCCGCTTCGGCGATGATCGTCATCGACGCGAACGTGTTGCTGTACGCGTACGACGAGAACGATCCGCGGCATGCCCTCGTGTCGCCGTGGTTCCAGGCGCAGATGTCCGGCACGGTCGAGATCGGGCTCTCGTTGGTGGCGATCCTCGCCTTCCTGCGGATCTCGACGGATCACCGCGTGTTCCAGCATCCACGGCCGGTCGCGACCGCCCTCGCCATCGTCGAATCCTGGCTTGTTCACTCGAACGTTCGACTTCTGGAGCCGACGAGGCGTCACTGGATGACGCTCGGGGACGTCGCCACAGCAGGCCAGGCGCGCGGACCGCAGTTGATGGACGCCCATCTTGCCGCGCTCACGATCGAGCATGGGGCGACGCTTGCGACCGTCGATCGCGGGTTCGCGCGATACCCGGGACTTCGAACGATCGATCCGACCGCGGGCTGACCCGCCGAGGCAGAGAACCTGACGCGCTCGGACACCATCCCGTGACACAGTGACGTCATGACGAAGCCGATCCTGGTGACCATCGAACACACGGCCAAGAAGACGTTTGCATCGGCCGCCGACTGGCCGGGCTGGAGCCGCTCGGGCAAGACAGAGGCGCTCGCCCTCGAGAATCTCGTGGCCTACGCGTCGCGCTACGCGGCGATCGCCGTGGCGGAGCATCGCCGCTTCGTCACCGGCGTCGACGTCGAGGACTTCGAGATCGTCGAGCGACACGAGGGCTCCGGCGGCACCGAGTTCGGGGTCCCGAGCCGCCCGACTGAGCACGACGCACGTCCGACCGACGCCGACGAAGCCGCTCGCCTCGCCGGCCTCATCGAGGCCTCATGGACGTTGTTCGACCGGATCGCCGCGGCCGCCCCGGAGGAACTCCGCAAGGGGCCGCGCGGCGGCGGCCGGAACACGTCCAAGGTCGTCGGCCATGTCATGGACGCCGACCGGGCGTACGCCGACCAGATCGGTCTGAAGGTCCGCGAATTCGCAGTCGACGGCCGTGCCGCGATCCGGGCGATGCGGACCGCCGTGCTCGATGTGATCGGGGCGGCCCGCGACGGACAGCCTGTCGCAGGCAGGCGCTGGCCGGCCCGCTACGCCGCCCACCGGATCGCGTGGCACGCCCTCGACCACGCCTGGGAGATCGAGGACCGGACTAAGCCCGAGGCGTAGGGTTCGGTCCACGGCCGCGCGTCGGCGCGGCCCGCAGATTGAACCGATCGCCGCCCCGATGCCACCTGTTGACATGGAGGGAATCCTGGACACGCCCGCCTCGCTCCCGGAGGTCGTTACCAGTCGCGCGGCCCGCCTCGTCGCCGCGGCACGGGCCGGTGACCGCGCGGCGTTCGGCGAGCTCGTCGAGCCGGAGCTGGCGAAGGCTCTTGGCGCCGCCCGGATCCTGTCGCGCTCGCCGGCCGACGGCCCCGACGCCGTTCAAGAGGCGCTCCTCTCGGCGTGGCGTGGCCTCGACCAGCTCCGGGATCCCGACGCGTTCCCGGGCTGGTTCCGCCGCCACGTCGTGCGGGCGGCGATCCGCATGGGCAAGCGTCCGCACGTCACCGAGCTCGACGTTTCGGGCGCCTTCGCCCCGGACGAGCTCGAGCGGACGGTCGAGCGCCGCCAGCTCGGCCGGGCCTTCGGGCGGCTCGATGACCGGGACCGGCTGCTTCTGACGCTGCACCACTTCTGGGGTCTGCCGATCGCCGAGACGGCCGGCCACCTCGGGATCCCCGAGGGAACCGTGAAGTCACGGGTCCACCACGCGATGGCCCGGCTGCGCGCGGCGTACGACGCGGAGGACCGACGATGACCGAAGGCCCGCACAACTGGCCTGCACACGAGGTCGACACCCCCGAGCTAGACGTCGCCCTCCAGGGTTGGCTTGACCAGCGCGGACGGCCGACCGACGAGGAGCTCGTGCTTGTCCGGGCGCGGATCGCGACCCTGCCGGATCGGTCGCCCGGTCGGCGCCGGTCGATCCTCGCGGCTGCCGCCTCGATCGTCCTCCTGCTCGGTGTCGCCGGGCTCGTCGTCGGACGCTTGCCCCTGTTCGGCGACGCCGGCCGTCCCAGCGCCCCAGATCCGGCGGCCTTCGCCGGCGATCCGCGCCTGGCCGACTGCGCGTCGGGCATGACCGACGTCGCCCAAGTCTTCGAGATGACCCACGCCCGCTGGTTCCCGCTCCACTTCCCGGGCTGGTGGGGCGGCGCCGAGGAACTCGAGGTCGATGACCCGGCCCTGGTCGTCATCAGCGGCCAGCGGCCCGGTCAGCGCTACGTCCCGCAACCGAGTGGGCTGCCGGAGAATCTCTC
>JANLYK010000443.1:0-2166 GCA_031365595.1 Chloroflexota bacterium
GCGCGGCTTCGCTTCAGGGCGCCATCGAGACGCTGGCGCGGCGGGCCCGGGTGCCATTGATCGCGGATCCGGAGGCGCTCGCGGTCGGCGCAGTCGACGAGCTCGGCGCGGGCGAGGGACCTGCGACACCGGTCGCGACCGGTCCGGGCCGTCCCGCAGCCGGGTCCGCGGAGGGTCGCGGCCATGGCCTGTCGGCGCGCGAGGTCGAGGTCCTTCGACTGGTCGCGGCGGGCCACTCGAACGGCGAGATCGGCGACGAGTTGTTCATCACCCGCAAGACCGCCGGGGTCCACGTCACCCACATCCTCGACAAGCTGGGCGTGTCGAACCGGGTCGAGGCGGCGATGGCGGCCGCCCGGCTCGGGTTGCTCGAGGCCGATGCGGAGCCCGCGCCGGAGCCACGGGCGAGGTAGGTCGCCCGTGGCCCAACGTCGTGGCGCGGGGTCAGTCGTTCAGGTCCACGGCGATTTTCACGGGCTCTGAGTAGATGTGCACGGGGACTTCGTTCCGGGACTGCTGATCCGCGTTTGGGACGCCGACAAGGATGTCGCGAATGATCCGGCCCCGATCGATGTTCACCCTCGCGGTGTCCACCAGGCAATCGTGGAGCCCGCCCGAGCGGTGTCCGACGATGCACAGGGTGAGTCCGGACTCCGGGTCATCCACATCGAGCAGCCGCGGATGGTAGGCGGCCAATGCGCTCATCAGCGCATCCTCCTGCCCTTCCTCGGGAACGAGCGCGAGCTCGCCCCCGAACTCGAGATCGCTCCCGCCGATCCCGACCAGATTGATGCCCGCGTTCTTCACCTTCCGGAGCGCCTTCTCGACGTCCGCCGGTGATGACTTGGGTAGACACCGAACCTGCAGGTGCATGGCTCGTCCCTCACTCCGTCCGTCCGATCCGACGAGATGTGGGGGACCGGTCCGGGCGAGGAGCCTACGCCCCGACCGTCTCCTGCCCGTTGTCGGCCCCAGCGCGGCAACGGGCAGGATCTCGGTCGGGTTGGGTCGGGCGGATCGGGCTCGAGTCAGGCACCGGCGCCGGCCGGCCGGCCACCGAGGACGGAGCCTCCGAACAGGCGGACGCGGAGCTTGTGGCCAAGGCTCGAGAAATCGATCGCCCGCGGACGATCGCTGGTGGCCTCGCGAGCGAGGCGCTGGCGGGCGGCGTAGGCCAACTCGTCGGCGATCTTCAGGCGGGCCAGCTCATGGGTCTGCATCGGGAACACGGGTCGCCTCCTCGGGCTGTGGTGTCGACAGGTCGTCGACGTGAGCTCACCGTAGGCGCGCGTCGCCCGGCCGCCATCGGGTCACGAACGCACTCGAGGCGGCGCGCTGCCTCAATGTCCGTGAACGCGGTCCGGCAGGTGCCTTACGTCAACCGGCGCTGGCGTCGGACCCCTCTGGCGTCCGCGGACCGGCTGGGGTAGGCTGGCAATCCCTACCAGTTTGCTCGGAGATCCCGCGCCGCGATGCCCACCGAGAGCCCGTCGTCGTCCGCCAGTCCCGGCCTCGGTTCGCTCCGTCCCGCACCGGCAGGCCTGCCCGAGCCGACGCTCGCGCCACCTGTCGTCGCGGAGTCCGGGGACCCGTTCACGACCCACCGAGTCATCGCGCTGCTCGCCCGGCTTGAGCGCGGTCGGCCGATCCGGCTGGCTGACGTGGTCGATCGGTTGAATGCGACCCACCTCGATTGGCTGTTCCCGGCCGCAGTCGTGGCCGACGTCGCGGTCGGCCTCCAGGCGAACTGGCTGTCCGACTACCGGAACAGCTCCGGGATCGTCCTCGACGACGGGCCGTACGGCGCGACGATCGAGATCGAAGACAGCAGCCGGGTCGATCCATGGATCGTCCGCCAGGCGGAGCGCGAGGCTGCCGCCTGCCAGGAGCGGCTTGCCGCGTTCAGTCGCCTCGATCGCGCGACTGGGGAGGGTTGACCGTGAGCTGCGCGTGTCTCGAGCGGGCTCGATCGGACTGATCGGCGCCCGCGACGCCACGACCCCGATGACACCGCCCACCACGACACCGATGACACCGCCCACCCGCCCACCCTCACGCTGATTACCGCGATCAAGGAGCATCCCGATGACCGTTCCCGGATACGCCACCGACGTCCTCGTCGACTCGGACTGGGCGAAGGCCCACCTCGACGACCCGACCGTCCGA
>JANLYK010000445.1:0-8132 GCA_031365595.1 Chloroflexota bacterium
GCCTACTACAGCTTCGGCGGCTGGAAGAGCTCGCTCTTCGGCGACCTGCACATGTACGGCCCGGAAGGGATCCAGTTCTACACGCGGGCCAAGATCGTGACCCAGCGCTGGCCGGATCCCGGCACCTCGAAGGTCGATCTCGGTTTCCCGCGGACCCGCTGACGTGGCGATCACGCAGGGGATGGCCGGCTTCGTCGACCCGCGGACGGTCGCGTTGTCGGTCGCCGGCCCGAAAGCCGGTGCAACGGCCGGCGATCCGGTCGAGTCGTTCGTCGTGCTGTCGGACGACGGGCGGACGGAGGCCGGCATCTGGGAATGCACCCCCGGGGCCTGGACGTCGGCGAAGGTCGGCATCGCTGAACTGATGTCGTTCGTGGCCGGCCATGGCTGGATCATCGACGAGGTCGATGGCCGTGACGGCGAGCGACACGAGATCCGACCGGGCCTGGTGCGTTGGTTTCCGGACGGTTGGCGAGGCCGCTGGGAGGTCAACGAAACGGTACGGAAGACATACGTGATCGTCCGAACGGACGCGCCCCTGGAGGCGGCCCGATGACCGAGCAAAGCGGCAGCCGGAACGGCCAGGTCTTCATCGTGAGCGCGGCCCGGACGCCGATCGGGAAGTTCGGCGGCGCTCTCGCCGACACGCCCGCGACCGTGCTCGGCGGGGCCGCGATCCGGGCCGCCATGGAGCGCTCGGGACTGCCCGACGGGACGCCGGTCGACGAGGTCCTGATGGGCCAGGTCCTCCAGGCCGGGGTCGGCCAGGCGCCGGCCCGCCAGGCGGCGATCGCGGCAGGGCTCGCGGACACGACGTCGGCAACGACGATCAACCGGGTCTGCGGCTCGGGCCTGAAGTCGATCATGCTCGCCGCCGCCGAGATCCGGGCCGGCGACGCGGAGATCGTCGTCGCGGGTGGCATGGAGAACATGAACCAGGCGCCGTTCCTGCTGCCCAGGGCCCGGTTCGGATATCGGTTGG
Organism: Chloroflexota bacterium; assembly: GCA_031365595.1. Lineage (GTDB taxonomy): Bacteria > Chloroflexota > Limnocylindria > Limnocylindrales > CSP1-4 > CF-46. Next base: position 983 of record JANLYK010000445.1, read on the forward strand.
GGAACGCGACGTTGGTCGACGCGGCCGTCGCCGACGGCCTGACCTGCGCGTTCGAGGGCTGCCACATGGGGACGCACGCCGAGCGGGTTGCCATCCACGACCACGTCTCGCGTGAGGACCAGGACGCGTTCGCCCTGGCGTCCCATCAGCGGGCGGTCGCGGCCCAGGACTCCGGCCGCTTCGCCGACGAGCTCGTGCCGGTCACGGTCCGCGACGCCAAGGGCCGCGAGACCGTGGTGGACACCGATGAGGGGCCGCGGCGCGACTCGACGCTGGAGGCACTCGCTCGGCTGAAGCCGGTCTTCGACCTGCCGACCGGCCAGGATCGCGGCGCTGCGACGGTCGGGACCGTGACCGCCGGGAATGCGCCCGGGATCACCGACGGCGCGGCGGCCACGCTCGTGGTGAGCGAGCGGGTCGTCGAGGCCCACGGGCTGACGCCGCTCGCCCGGATCGTGGGCTACACCCAGGCCGAGGTCGCCCCGAAGTGGCTGTTCCTCGCCCCGATCACCGGGGTCCGCCGGCTCCTCGACCGGATCGAGCTGCCGATCGAGGCGTTCGACCTGGTCGAGATCAACGAGGCGTTCGCCGCCCAGACGCTGGCCGACGGGCGCGAGCTCGGGTTCGACTGGGACAAGGTCAACGTCAACGGCGGCGCGATCGCGCTCGGTCACCCGATTGGGGCGAGCGGAGCGCGGATCGTGGCCACCCTCCTCCACGAGCTGCGCCGCCGCGAGGGCCGCTACGGGCTCGCGACGCTGTGCCTCGGTGGCGGGGGGTCCGTCGCGATGGCCGTGGAGCGGCTGGCGTGACCGGCGTGGCGACCCGCGCCGCCCGCCCGCCGCTCGCCGACAGCCCGCTCGGACGCACGATCGAGACGACCGACACCGACATCTGGAACGACTCGTGCGCGATCGACGAACTCGAATACGCGATCTCGTTCGGCGCCGTGGGTGCAACCGCAAACCCGACGATCGTGACCGACGTCTGGAAGAAGGAGCCGGCGCTGTGGCGTGGGCGGGTCCAGGCGCTGGCGGACGAGCTGCCGGCGGCGACCGAGGTCGAGCTGGCGTGGCGGATCGTGGACGAGATGTCCACCCGAGCGGCGCCCCTGCTCATGCCCGCGTTCGAGGCGCAGGGCGGACGCCAGGGCCGGCTTTCGACCCAGACCGATCCGACCTTCTATCGATCGACCGATCGGATGGTTGACCAGGCGGTCCACTTCGACGGGCTCGCCCCGAACATCATCGTGAAGTTTCCCGCGACCGCGGCCGGGATCGCGGCGATGGAGGAGGCGAGCGCCCGCGGGATCAGCGTCAACACGACGGTCTGCTTCTCGGTGGCCCAGGCCGTTGCCGCCGCGGAGGCGATCGAGCGGGGGATGGCCCGGCGCGAAGCGGCGGGCGAATCGACCGCGGCGATGGGCCCGGTCGTCACGATCATGATGGGCCGGATCGAGGACTGGCTGCGCCTCCAGGTCGAGCGCGACGGGATCGTCAGCGACCCGGCGGCGCTGGCCTGGTCGGGTGTCGCGGTCTTCAAGCGGGCGTATGGCATCTTCCGTGACCGCGGTTATCGGGCGCGCCTTCTCGGCGCGGCGATCCGCCACCACTACCACTGGTCCGAGCTCATCGGCGGCGATGTCGTGATCACGATGCCGTCCAGCTGGCAGCGCCGCTTCAACGCGTCGTCGGTCGAGGTCCGGCCGCGGATGGATGAGCCCGTCGACCCGGCGATCGTCGCGGAGCTCGCGGGCCACTACCCGGACTTCGTGCGGGCGTACGAGCCCGACGGTCTGCGCCGCGACGAGTTCGACGCGTTCCCGCCGACCGCGCGCACCCTCCGCGCATTCATCGCGTCCTATCACGAGCTGCTCCACCAGGTGACCGACGCAATGATCCCGAACCCGGACCTGAAGCCGGCGTCCTGAGACCGGTGCCCGAACCGAACATCCACGCGCGAGCGATGCCGAACGACCTGTCGGTCGGAGATCTGCTCGTGCGACCGGATGCCACAGGCGGGGTCGGGGTGGGGCCGGATGGGGCCGGCTGGCGCTATCTCGAATTCGGAGTACGCCAGGTCCCCCCGACCGGAAAGAGATTTCGCGTTCCGGACGGGCGGCACGAGATGTGCCTCATCGTCCTGGCCGGCCACGACGTGACCGTGACCGACACGGACGGCACATCCTGGCTTCTGCCGGGCCGCGAGTCCGTCTTCGATGACCTTCCGTCGGCCCTCTGGCTTCCGCGGAGCGCGTACCTGGAGGTCAAGGTCGGCAGGATGCCGAGCAATGGACCGGCGACCATCGCGTGGGCAACGGCCCCGCGGTCCGATCGCGATGGGGTCGCGACCAAGCCCATCGTGATCCTGCCGGACGACGTCGTCGTCGAGACCCGCGGGGCCGGCAACGCCACCCGCCAGATCAGCCACATCATCGCGCCGTCGTTTCCGGCCGACCGGCTCGAGGTCGTCGAGGTCCTGACGCCGTCGGGCAACTGGTCGAGCTGGCCGCCGCACAAGCACGACGTCGACGACATGCCGAACGAGGCCGTCCTCGAGGAGATCTACCACTACCAGTTCCGGCGGCCCGAGGCATGGGCCATTCAGCGCGTCTACCGGGCCGACCGATCGCGCGACGCCCTGTTCGAGGTCCGCCATGGTGACGTGGTGATCGTGCCCGACGGCTACCACCCGTTCAGCGCGACCCACGGTGACGACGCCTACTACCTCAACGCCCTGGCCGGCGACCGCCGGACGATGGCCTGTTCGTTCGACCCGGACCTCGACTGGGTCCGTGGCACCTGGACACGAATGGAGCTCGATCCGCGGATCCCGCTCGTGCCGCCGCGTTCGGGCTCCGCGGTCGGCTGACCGAGCCGATTCCTCGCGGCGACCAGCGGACTCGTTGCCAGCCGGCGTCGCAAGCGAGCCAGGCGGACCGCGAGCGCCCGGTCCACAACGGGGTCGCCGAGCCCGAGCCGCCGCCGCCGCTCCGTGAGAGCCAGCGCTCGAGCGGTCGCGTCCAGCGCGCCGCCCAGGTCGGCCAGCCGATGCTCTCGGAGCTTGGCCACCTCGATCCAGGCCTGGACCGCGATCGCGCCCGGGCCCTGGGCCAGGTCCAGCCACGTAGCGACCGCCTCGTCGTGGCGGCCGAGCCGGCGAAGGAGGCGGCCGCGCTCGATCGAGACCCGCTCGACGGTCCACGGCGAGTCGAGCCGGCCGGTCACGACACGGTCCCAGCCCACGCGTCGCGTCCGGCCGCCGACGTCCGCGGGCCGACGGGGATCCCACCACGGAAGGCCATCGGACTCGTCGGACGGCTCGAGCGGGACGGCCGTCTCGCGGGCCGCAAGCGGCGCCGGCGAACGTGGGATCGCGGGCGGGCGGTCCAGCGCGGCATCGACACAGCCCAGCGCCTCGGCGTGGCGGCCGACCCTGCCGAACGCCCGGGCCAGGCCGGCGAGATCGCCGAGCGGCGCACGCCGGCGCGCCTCCGGGTCGGCGAGGTCCATGTCGATCCGGCCCAGGAGCCGGGCCAGCGAGCGGACGTCCTCGCGATTGTGGCGGACGACGTCGATCAGTGGCCACGCTTCACCGCCGCGCAGGAAGTCGAGGTACAGGCCCGGGATCTGCCAGCCGTCGACGTCGCCGTGGCGAACGGTGCCCAGGAGCTCGGTCTCGACCGTCCGCAAGCGGGCGTCCGGCATCCGGTGGCGGTACACACGCCGGACGAATGGCAGCAGGTCGAGGTGACCGGCGTGGACCGGCGCCGGCAGGCGGGCCATCCGGTAGCGGGCCACGAGGAGCGGCCAGTCGAAGCCCTTGCCGTTGTACGTCACGAGCCAGGCGTCGGCCGGAATGTGGGCGGCGAGCCTGGCGAGGAGGCCGGCCTCGGCGGGATGGTCCGGGAGCAGGAGCTGCGCCTGCCGGAAGCGGTCGCCCTCCCACCAGCCGAGCCCGACGAGGAACGCGACGGTCCCCGCAGCCGTGGCCAGCCCGGTCGTCTCGGTGTCGAGGCAGACGAGTGGTGCGTCCGGCGGCGGCTGGCCGGGCAGGTAGTGCAGCCGCTCCCGATCGAGCGGCAGGATCATTGTCGCCGGCTCGACGCGGACCACCGGCCCGGCGGGATCGAGGATCAACTCGCCGTCGAGGGCCTCGGCCAGCCGCTGGCCGAGCTCGATCGAGCCTCGGGCGACGCTCGCGTCCGAGCGCTGACCCGGATCCGCCGGCGCTGCGGGAGCGCCGGATCGGATCGCGGCGCGGTAGTTGGCGAGCCGGCGCTCGAGGGTTGCTCCGCTCACGCCGGTACCGGCGCGGGTGGCCTGGCGGCGGGCTCGAGAGGGAGGGCCGGGGAGGGCCCCGCGAGCTCGCCGAGGAGCCGGAGGGCCAGACCGCGAGCATCGATGTCGGGCTCCAGCCGCGGACCGGTGCACGCCGGACAGCCGCCGTCGCAGCCGCAGTCCCGGATCAGTTCGGCCGCCCCCGTGATCAGGTCCTCGTGGCGCTCCCAGAGCCGGGCGCTCAGGCCAATCCCGCCGGGCGTCGCCTCGTACAGATAGATCGTCGGCGCCTCGTGATGGGGCGAGCGGACCTGGGTGACGAGGCCGAGGTCGTGGGGATCACCCATCAGCAGGACCGAGGCGACCGTCTGGATCGCTCGCCCAGCGCCCATCAGCGCGACGTCGAGCTCGTTCCGGCGCCACGACCCGGCCAGGCCCTCCGCCGTGAGCCAGTAGGCGGTCGTCTGGAGCTCCAACTCGGGCAGGTCGATCGGACCCCAGCCCACGTTCTCGTCGGTCCCGAACTTCAGCTTCTTGAAGAGGGTCACGAGGCTCGCGACCATGACCTCGCCATGGACGCGCCGGCCGCCCGGCGCCGGCGCCTCGGCAAACACGTCGAGCGGCTTGAGGGTCACCGCCCGGTTGGCGTAGGTGTAGTGGTCGACGTCGACCCGGTGGACATACGCCTTGCGCTCATGCCATTCGAGGCGGTCCACGTAGTACTGGACCGAGTCGTGCATGTAGATCGCCCGCTCGTGGACGAGGACCTGGGCCGAGAACAGGTCCACCTCGCCGAGGACCCGGGGCCGGTCGGGGGTCGTGTCGATGATCACGACGTTCTCCGGGGCGGCCGTCCGGAGCGACACCTCCGACGCCGGGAAGTTCTCCGAGCTCCAGTACCAGCGGCCGTCCTCGGCCTGCCGGATGTGACCGGACTCGGCGATGAACGCGAGGAGCTCGTCGGCGACGCCCGGCCCGAACACTTCTCCGGGCTCGAACGGCAGCTCGAACGTGGCGCACCGCAGATGGGCGATCAGGACATGCAGGTTGTCCGGATCGAGGCGCGCTTCCTCGGCCTGGCCGCCGAGCAGGAACTCCGGGTGGCGGACCACGTAGCGATCGACCGGTGCCCCGGACGCGACGAGGACGCCGACGCTGACGCCGCCGCGCCGTCCCGCGCGCCCGATCTGCTGCCACGTCGCCGCGACCGACCCGGGGTAGCCGGCCAGGATCGAGACGTCCAGCCGGCCGATGTCCACCCCCAGCTCGAGCGCGTTCGTGGACACGACCCCGAGGATCTCGCCGTCCCGGAGTCCCTTCTCGATCGCGCGCCGCTCGGTGGGCAGGTAGCCGCCCCGGTAGCCGCGGATGCGCGAGCGCGGGCCGAGGTCCTGGCGCAGCGCCTCGCGCAGGGTCGAGAGCATGATCTCGACCTGGGTGCGACTGCGCCCGAACACGACGGTCTGGCGGCCGGCGCGCAGGAACGGCATCGCCCAGCGGTGGGCGACCGCCTGGGCCGACCCGCGCGCCCCGGTCGCGCCAAGGAGGAGAGGTGGCTCGACGAGTAGAACGTGGCGCTCGCCCGATGGCGCCCCATTGCGATCGACGAGGATCGGCGTTCGGCCGGTCAGCGTGGTCGCCAGCTCGGCCGGGTTGGCGATCGTCGCCGAGCAGCACACGATCACGGGCCGGCTCCCGTAGTGGGCACACAGCCGGAGCAGCCGGCGGATCACGTTTGCGACGTAGCTCCCGAACACGCCGCGATACGTGTGGAGCTCGTCGATGACGATCACCTGGAGCTGCTCGAACAGCTGGAACCATTTGGTGTGGTGGGGCAGGATCGCGGAGTGGAGCATGTCCGGGTTGGTCACGACGACCTGCCCGGCGCCGCGGATCGCCGACCGGATCGGGGCGGGGGTGTCGCCGTCATACGTCGCGGCCGAGATCGTCAATCCGGCCGCCGTCGACAGCTCCGCGAGTTCCGCGACCTGGTCCTGGCCGAGGGCCTTGGTCGGGAACAGGAACAGGGCCCGGGCGGCCGGGTCGTCGGCGATCGCCTGGAGGGCCGGCAGGGCGTAGCACAGCGTCTTGCCCGACGCGGTTGGGGTGACGACGACCACGTCCCGTCCGGCCCGGACCGCCTGGATCGCCTCCGCCTGATGGGAATAGAGGCGTTCGATTCCGCGGGCCGCCAGCCCCGTCCGGATCCTGGGGTCCAGCCAGTCCGGGAAATCGGTGAAGGTCGCCTCCCGAGCGGCCAGGACCGCGTGATGGGTGATCCCGTTGGCGAGCGCCGGCTCGGCGAGGATCCCGTCCAGGACGACCTCGGTCGGGGACTGGGCATAGGTCCGCATCGCTACCTCGAAATCGAACGCCTGTACGAATTGGCCGGAGTGTAGCAGCACGCTCGCGGACGCTCGTGTCAGGTTGCCTGTCACGAGCACGGATCGAGTTGACATGTCAGCTGCCGGTAGCTACCCTCGGTCCTACGTGAAGGACAACGACGCCGCCCCGGCCGACGAGTCCCGTCCCCTCGATCGGAAGCCAGCCCAACCCGACCCGCGCGCCGGCGCGTCCGCGCGTTCAGGCGGCGTGGACTCGGCGGACGATCCGCTCGAGACGGGCGGCCGCGTGGACCTGTCCGGCCTGACCGTCGCCGGAATCACCCGCCGCCGGGTCGGCTGGGTCGCCGCCGCGTTCGTGTCGGTCTGGATCGTGATCGTCTTCGCCCGCCAGGTCGGCGATGCCACGACCGCCGCCAATCGCGCCGCCCAGATGGCCGTCGACAACGCTGCGTTGGCGGCCGAGGTCAAGGCCCTCGAGGGTGAGCTCGCCCTGATCGTCCAGCCCGCGTTCGTCGGCCTCCAGGC